>CAXMOH010000050.1:0-4256 GCA_964194855.1 uncultured Hyphomicrobium sp. | reverse complement strand
GAGCCTACGTGTTCGCCACGCCTCACCCGTGGCTGGCGCTCCGGGGGCAGTACATCTATGAGCGCTTCGATCGCATGCAGGAGCCGCCGCTCGGGTTCAGCGAGCTCAAGACGTATCGGGTGCCCCTGGGGATCGGCTTCTTCCACCCCTCCGGACTGACGGCCTCGCTGACCACCACATACTGGAATCAGAAGGGCCAGTTCGTGCGAGGGCCCGGATTCGAGTCCGGCAGCTCTGATTTCTGGCTCGTCGATCTGGCCGTGAGCTACCGCCTGCCGAAGCGATACGGTTTCATCTCCTTCGGGGCGACGAACCTGCTCGACAAGGAATTCGAGTATTTCGAGGTGAACGTGTTCAACCCGACCATAGTGCCGAAGCGGTCGATATTCGTGAAGATCACATTGGCTGTTCCGTAGATGAAGTCACCGGGAGAGAAACCCAACCCCAACGCGAAAGGAGCCTGTATGTTGAAGAGAGCCCTGATGATGGGTCTTGCCGTGGGCATCGGCCTCACCACGCTGCACAGCGGCACCGCTGAGGCGGGCAACTGGTCATACATCCGACCCCCCGGGATGTGGTGGTGGTTCGGGAGTGTCAATGGCTGCGCCAAGATCGGGAGGGTTCCCAACACCGATAAGAAGCCAGCCCTCATGCAATGCACAGTCGAGATTCTCGATGGGGTGTGTTTGAACCCGAATGGCTTCAACGTGTTGCCGGGCGAAGCGGCCAGGAAGATCACGGTGAGTGAGCCCATCGACGAAGAGGACCTTTCCGAGAAGAAGAAGGGCGTTGCCAACGTCTGTCTCTCGATCGACCCCCGGTGTAAGCTCAGAAACTGGACGCTCTTTGTCGAGGAGTTCGAGGCAACCTGCACGACGCAGCAGTGCTTGGGTACGGACGACCCAGAGACGGAGGACGTGAATGAGGCATGCAACACCATCGACCTCGAAAACCCGGCGGATACGCAAGTGTGCCACTGCGGGCTCCCACAGGGGGTCGACGTCGACAATGCCATACCGTGCGTCGACCCGTTCGATCCGGAAGAAGTGTGCACGAGGTACGAGTGCACCGATGTCGAGACCGGCGACGCGTGTGAGCTCCAATGACCCTTGCGTAGCGGGGAGAAAGGTCCGGCGTTGAGGGGCCGCTGAGACGCCGGCGTAGTGCGGTGTAGCGTTGCGGCGACGGCTCCAACGCCACGTTGAGGTTGTTGAGGTTCGTTTGGGGGGGCGGCCGGCGTCGCCGCCCCCCTGGATTCTGGCGCGACGAACCCCATGACGATGTAGGACATGCCGAGGTCTTCACCCACGTCGTGCACGGTGCTCCAGCGGTGTCTGTCCTACCGTGCACCGAGCTGTTCACCCAGGATCCGACGCCCCGCTTCTGCCCCGTGGTTGGCTGCAGGGCCGACACCCCCTGCCGGGCTGCATCAGCGAGCGGGAGAGTCCCTGACCGCCTCGGCCAGCTCCGTGACCGTCTGGTAGCGCTCGTCCAGGTTCTTGGCGAGCGCCTTCTGCAGGATCGCGTCCCAGGACGGGTTGACCTTGGCGTCGACCGTCGAGGGAGGCTGGGCCGGATTCGGCTGGATGATCGCGAACATCAGGGTCTGGATGTTCTCACCGGTGAACGGCCGCTTGCCGGTCAGAAGCTCGTAGAGGATCACGCCGAGGGAGAAGACGTCGCTCCGGGCGTCGATCTTCTTGCCGTTGACCTGCTCCGGGGACATGTAGGCCGGCGTCCCCATGACGCTCCCGGTCTTCGTCAGATCGGACTCGACGATCCGGGCGATACCGAAGTCCATGACCTTCACGAGGCCGCTCTTGCCCAGCATGATGTTGTCGGGCTTGACGTCGCGATGGAAGACGCCGTTCTCGTGAGCGTAGGCGAGCCCCATGCCCGCGTTGTAGATGACGTGCTTGATCTGGGCAATGCTGAGGCGCTGCGTCTTTATCCACTGCGCCAGCGTCTGGCCCTCGACGAACTCCATGACGATATAGGACATGCCGAGGTCTTCCCCCACGTCGTGGACCGTGACGATGTTGGGGTGGGTGAGCTTGCCCGCCGTCTGGGCCTCGCGATAGAAGCGCTGCCGCATCTCGATGGTCTGCTGGGCGTCGAGGTTCACGTCGGGCCGGATGGTCTTGAGCGCGGCCCGGCGATCGATGATGGTGTCGCGCACCAGGTAGACGTCTCCCATTCCGCCCCGGCCGAGATGCTTCTCGATCTCGTACCGCCCGAAGCGCGACCCCGGCCTGACCGGGCCGCCGGGAGCGGGGGTGGGCTGGACGGGAGCTCCGGAGACCGGGGGGCCGGAGAACGAGAGGCCAGGGGCCGGAGCTCGTGAGGCCGGAGTACCAGGGGCCACCGCGGCCGGGGGGCCGCCCGGTTCCGCGCCGGTGAGTCCCAGCCCGCGAGTGGGCTGCCCGGCCGGCGAGAGCTCGGTGGCAAAATTCGTGGAGCCCGCGCCGGGGTCCGGCGAGTCAGCCGCCCCGGGGGTCTCGAGCACGGTCGGGCGCTCTGGCGGGGTCATCGGGGTCGGCACCAGGCCGGCGAGGGGTGACTCGGTGGGCGGCTGCACCGGAGTCGGTGCCGCTGCCACGTGGGCCGTCGGCGCGGAGAAAAGGCTGGCGCTGGCGCCGGCCTGGCTCAGACGCTCCATGCGCTGGGCCACGCCCTCGTACTCGGGGTCGACGTCGAACACCTTCTTGTAGGCAAGGAAGGCCTTGTCGGGCTGGCCGCGGTTCTCGTAGTCCAGACCCAGGTTCACGAAAACGGGCTTCATGTCGTCGGTGAAGGGCAGCTTGTAGAACGTGGCGAGGGCCATGTCCAGCATCCCCTTCTCCTGGAAGCTGAGCCCAAGGAGCTTCTGGTGCTCGAGGTTCTCGGCGGCAACGTCACGGGTCTCCCGCTCGCTCTGTGTGAGCCGGTGCACCACCACGAAGGCCATCGGGACCACGAGGGCGAGGACGGGGTAGACGGCCTTGATCCAGACTCCCTTCTGCACGTACAGGAAGCCCGCCGTGCCCAGGACGAGCAGCGCGAGGACGGGGACCCCGGCCAGGAGCACGGGGGTCGGCAGACGGGGCAGGAGCCACACACCGACACCGCACAGGACCAGGAAGAGTCCCCACTCCAGGAGCCAGGCCCAGAGGGGCGCCTGGACGAAGTCGAAGCGGAACACGTTGTCGAGGAACGTGGCGTAGGTCAGCACCCCCGGGGCCTCGACGGCGAAGGGAAAATCCCGGTCGTCGAGCCCGGACGCTGTGCCGGCCACGAGCACGGCCTTGCCGCGAAACGCGATGTCCGGCACGTCCCCGCGCACGACGTCCAGGAAGGAGTACAGGGGAAAGGCCTGCTCCCCCTCCGCCGGCCAGTCGAGCAGCACCTCTCCCGAGGGAGAAACCGGGATGTCCCACTCTCCCATCCCCATGAGGCCGTCCGTCAGCTCGAGCTCCTCCAGCGGCGTGTCGGTGTATACACGGGCAATCTGGAGGGCCAGCGACGGGTAACCCTTGTCCCCGTGCTGGATGACCAGGGGCAGCACGCGGATTCGCCCGTCCTCGCTCTCGAGCGTTCGAACGTGACCGATGGCGACGGCGGCCTCGGCAAGGCGGGGCTCGGGCTCGATCAGGCTGGGAGCCGGGGGCAGGGCCACCGACTCGAATCGTGGAAGCGCGTTGGCCTGCACGACGGCGGAGGCCGGAGTCCCGGGAGGGGACGGATCACCCACGTCGGTGAACTCGTAGCCGAAGACGACGTTGCCGGCCTTCTCCATCGCCACGGCCAGGAGGTCGTTGTTGGCCGCCTCGCGTTCGAGGGCACCGAAGGTGAAGTCGAAGCCGATCACCTGAGCGCCCGCCTCTGTCAGTCGCTCGACGAGCGGCACGTACTCGCTCCGAGGCCACGCGGGCGGGCCGAAGCGCTGGATGCTCTTCTCGTCGATGGCGACGATCGCGATCTGCGGGCTCGGCCTGTCGGTGCCGCGCAGCGACTGCCAGCCGTCGAGGAGCACCAGGTCGGGCACTCTCATCGTGGGCATGACTTCCGCCCCGAGGCGAACCAGGACGAGAGCGCCGACGACGACGGCCACCCACCTTCGAAGCCGGCCACGGGCTATGAACGACTCATCGAACAGCGTGCGTCCTTCGTCTGTCATGGGGGAACCGGCGCGTATGGTAGCAGAGCCTTTTTGGCTGGACCAGCAAAAGAGCCGATGAATCCCTCAGTCGATCCGGAGGGCGCCCTTTCCGACCGAT
>CAXMOH010000049.1:0-4631 GCA_964194855.1 uncultured Hyphomicrobium sp. | reverse complement strand
GCCGAAGTCCTTGGATCGGGGCTTCACATGGAAGGGCACCGCCTCTCCGAGGAGGCTCAGGCGAAGCGAATCCAGAGGAATCGGCTCGGAGAGCGACAGCGCCTCGAAGGAGACGGCGTGGAGGCCCGTGTTCAAAGAATGCAGATGGGCCAGGACGTCTGTGCCGTTCTTTCGTGCAGAGCGGGGGCGGCGTCGTCCCCGCGAGCCTCTGCCTATCTCTTCTGTACGAGCCTTTCGATCGAAGGCGATCTTGACGCGGAGCTTCCTTGCGAGGAGGAGCTCACCCGAGGCGGTGTCGTATCGGATGGGGCTCATTTCGAGGGCGAGTTTCTTGGACTCGCCGATGAAGGCGTCTCCGGCAATCCAGACGGCGGAGCGGGGCACGAGCCCGTTCCTGGAGCGTTTCAAGGACTTCTGGCGTCGTCGTGGGCGGACGGTCCCGTCGGGACGGACGAAGACCTCTGCGGCGCCGACGGCGGCGGGAGTGAGGCCGGGGAAGGAGAGGACGTCTTTCTCTTTCGCCCAGACGATTCTGGCGTGACGTCCGACGACAGCGTCGAGAAGCGCGCGTTTCAGGGGCAGAGCGGGGGCTCTACGCTCGCGGCGCGCGTCGAACCCGGGGACGGAGACGCGGACGCCTGTGGGGGTCGAGGTGGCAACAAAGCCCGGCGTGGTGAGCTCGAGGACGACGGAGCGCGCGGTCCGGGAGACGACGCGCAGCGACGGCTCGCCAGGTGCTCCATAGGCCTGCGTCCCGGAACCCGAGTCGTCGGAACCGTCGTCCGAGTCGTCCTCCGGGGCGTCATCGTCCGAGTCCTCGAGAGGCGCCGAGGCCGAAGGTGTGGCGGACACGGGGCCGTGGAAGGTGGAGACCGACGTGGTGTCGATGTCCTCGAGCTTGTAGAAGTACGGGGTCCCGTTCACCAGGCCGGAGTCCCGGAAGGAGTAGGAGGCGCCTTCGGGTGAAGACCCGAGGCCGGGGATCAGGGTCGGGGTGATCCGGGTCCAGGGGCCGGACTCGGCCAAAGACCGGTAGAGGTGGAAGCCCAGGTTGTCCAGCTCGGACCCCGTCCGCCAGACAAGGTCCACGGCGGAGTCGAGGGGCAGGGCGTCGAACGACTGGAGCTCCACTGCAGTCGTGGCGTCCCGCTCGTCAGCTCCGCGGTCCCAGCCGAGGCCGGCGGGACGGATCTGGCCGTCGATGTCGATGATGAAGCCGGACGTGGGGAACAGGTCGGCTCCGCTGTCGAGAGCCGGATTGCCTCCGCCCGGCGCCAGGTGGAGGTCGGAGCCGGGCGTGGCGAACACCGTGGCGGCGGCGACTCCGGTCTGGGGGTTCGCCCCCGGCGCCGTTACGTCGGAGGAGATGTTGTTCGTCGAGGTCGGCCCGGCCGCGAAGCTCCCGCCCGTGGCGTTGAAGTCGGTGCCGCTCCGCGTGGCGATGGTGTTGCGCACGATCACGCCCGTCGTGAACTGGGTGTTGATCCCCCCTCGCTCCGAGGCGCCGGCGTCGCGCATGTCATCGATGGAGCAATTCTCGACGATGAGCGTGTCGCCCACCTCGTCCCCCTGGATGCCGACCTTGTCCCCGTCCCAGATCATGGTGTTTCGGACCGTGAGGCTCTTGCCGGTGGCTCCGGAGAGCCGGATGCCCTCGATGGGGTCGCCGCCGTCGGCGGGGTCGAAGAAGTCGTGGATCAGCAGGTTCTGCAGGAGGATGTTGACGCCGCCGTTCCCGACGCGGATCACGGCAGGGCTCACTCCGTTGGCGCGCAGCCCCCGGAGCTCGAGCCACTCGATGGTCACGTTGCCGTCCAGGACGAGAACCTCGTTATCCGCTCCCCCCTGGTCCACGATCACGCCGGCCCCGGCGGTCCCGTAGTGGCGGTTCGAGCCGTCCGCAGTGAGCGTGATTCCGTGCGTCGCGTCGGTCGTCGAGCCTTGAAACTGGACGGCGGCGGCGAGCGTGAAGACGCTGTCCGCGTACGCGATTCCCACCTCCCTTCGGTTGTCGGTCACCAGGCTCGCGGTGGAAACCGGGAAGTACGGGCAGGGCGTCCCCGGTGGCCCGTCGACGCAGTCCTCCCAGGCCTGGAGTGTCGTGAACTGTCGGGCGATCGTGTAGGCCTTGCCCGAGCCGCTGACGCCGTTGAAGACCGACGTGAGCCTGAGGCTCGTCTCCGAGTCCACCCAGAAGATCGTGTAGTCGGTTCCATCGATGGTGATCCGATCTCCTCGACCGCGGTTGGCGGTCTGCCAGGTGGTGCCGGTGCCCGTCACGACCGCCGAACCAGTGTCTGCGGCCACCGTGCCCGCGGTGTAGTTGGCGCCGAGGCCGATAGATCGGTGGTAAACCGGCACCGCGCACGACATGTCCAGGCTGCCGTCGGGGTTGTAGCGGGCCAGGGCGAGGTCGTTGTTGAGGACGCTGCTGTAGCCGGCAGCCACGATCTTGCCGTCGGTCTGCAAGGCGATGGCATCGATCCAGTCGTTTCTGTTGGCCGGAAAGTTGGTGGTGACCGTGCCGGTCGGCGAGTTGAAGGCTCCCGTGTCCAGGACCCCGGCGGAGGTGAAGCGGGCCAGGGCCCAGTCGACGATCGTTCCAGACCCCGTCCAGTTGGTCCAGCCGCCCAGGACGATCTCGTTGCCGGGCCCCGACTGCAGGGCGCTCCCGTAGGCAGCGTCGTGGCGGCTGGGGTCGAAGTCGACGCTCGCCTTGCCGCCCGCGCCGAAGCCGCCGTCCAGGGTTCCGTTCCCGTTGAGCCGCATGAGGCCGAACATCTCGAACCCCGACGCGGCCCGGACCTCGCCGGTGAGGGTGAGCTTGTCCTCCCCGAAATCCGGCGCCCCCCCGACGCCCGGCTGGGTCATCACCGTGTTGGCCCGGTCCCGGCGGCTGCCGGCGAAGTCGTAAAAGACCTCGCCCGTCCCGCCGAAACTCGGGTCCAGGACGCCCGCGGTGGTCAAGAGGGCGGCCGCGAAGTCGTCGTTGACGCCAGTGAAAGCCCAACCGGCAGTGACGATCTTGCCGGTGCTCGTGACCGCCACCGCGTTGACGGCATCGTTGGAGGCGCCGTTGGTCGAGATGTGGTAACCGGTGGGTGCGTTGAAACCGGCCGTGTCGAGGCTGCCGTCGGGGTTGTAGCGGGCGACGACGTAGTCGCGTGTGGCACGCTGGCTGAAGCCCGCCACGACGATCTTGAGGTCGGCCTGGATGGCGATGCCCTCGATCTCGTCGTCGCCCGCGGTGATCGCGGTCGTGACCATGCCCGGCTGGTTCGGGGGGCCGCCGAAGCCCCCGCCCGGGTTGAAGGTCGTGTCCAGGCTTCCGTCGGAGTTGTAGCGCACGAGGGCGAAGTCGTTGTTGGCGGCACCGCTGTTCCTGTGCCCCGCGACCACGATCTTGCCGTCCGGCTGGATGAGCATGGCCTCGGATCGGTCCTGGCCGGCGCTGAGGTTGGTGGTGACGACGCCGTCAAGGTCGAACGTGCGGTCGAGAGCGAAGTTGGGGTTGTAACGAACCACGACGAACTGGTCGTCGGTGCCGTTCGAGCTGTAACCCGCCATGACGATCTTGCCGTTGCCCTGGATGGCGACGCTGGTTCCGAGGTCGCCCGCTGGGCCGATCGTGAGCGTCGTGCGGCAGGTCTGGGCCTGAGCGGGGGCGGCTAGACCGAGGGCCAGACCCAACAGGACGCAGCCGGCGCCGACGCGCCACCCCGGTCTCACCCTGGCTGCGACCCCCTCATGCGAGAGACCGGCCCTTTTTTCCCGCGCGCACTTCCCCATTTCGCGTCACCTTCTCGGCCAGATGAACCGGCCCGCAGGGACAGGCTGCAAGGGCTATACCGCGCGTAAGTCCTTACCCCTCAGGTGCTAGAGTCAAAAACGCCTGGCGGGAGTGTCCCGCAATCGGCCAAGAACTTCAAGTATTACTTGAAGTTTGCTCTGCTAGTGCCCGTCCAGACTCACTTCGCCGGAGGCCGCCTGCTCGACGACGGGGGGGTTCCGAGACGTCCGAACCGCACGCGCCCGCACGGGCCGGGCAGGCGGCTTAGGGCGAGTCGGCCGAGGCCCGGTTGCGGTAGAGCTGCGGGTCGACCACTGCGGCCATCGCCTCCGCGTCCAGGCCACCTCCCAGGAAGGCGTTGACGCGCTGCGCGCCCTCGAGGGGACGGGCCAGGATCTCGCTGTAGTGGACCTCGAGCGTCTCGAAGCAGGCTCGGTGGGTGAGCTGATACGTCGCCCGCCAGAGGTCGTCCTCGAAGTGGGATCGCATCCGCTCGGGGGGCGCGTCGTCGGTCTCGCCGCGACGGGCGAGCATCTTCTTCTGGGAGGCCAGCACCTCCTCGATATCACGGCGGATGAAGATGACCCGGTAGTTGAGGTCGGAGGGCAGCGAGCGGAGGAGGAAGGAAATGACTTTGATCGCCTTCCCGCGGGCCTCGGACAGCCACCCCGGCTCCTTTTCCTGAGCGAGGTCCTTGACGCGCTCGACCTCGTAGTACCCCTTGGGGTTGTCCTCGTCGGCGGTGCGCTGGCCATCGGTCACGATGGGCACGCCTCCCGCCTCCAGCATCTTCATGAGCATGGACGTGCCCGAGCGAGGCAGGCCGGACACGACGACGACC
>CAXMOH010000048.1:0-17298 GCA_964194855.1 uncultured Hyphomicrobium sp. | reverse complement strand
TCCTGGGCGGGGCGGCGGGCGACCAGGGCGGCCAGGCGCTTCTCTCGGGTGCGGCGGCCACGGGAGTCGGCCAGGCCACCAGCGGCATCCCGCAGTTCTAGCAACGGAAGGGAAGGGGTCAGGTCTTGAATTTGCTCATTCGGGACGCTCCGGAAAACCGAATGAGCAAATTCAAGACCTGACCCCGAACTCGACCCCGAACTCCGTATCTTCGACTGTAGAATCGGGGCGTGAGCGCCTCCCTCCTCCTCGCGGTCGCGGTGCTGTCGCCGCCCCAGGCTTCGGTTCGCGCGGACACGCTGGTCGTAGGCACCCTCACCGAGCCAGTGAGCCTCGAGCCCCACCAGGCCACGGACCTCGTCGGATCGGAGATCGTCGCCAACGTGTGCGAGACGCTGGTGCGGATGCGGCCGGGAAGCCTGCGACCCGAAGGCGTGCTGGCCACGACCTGGGCCACGCTGGACCAGCGCTCGTGGACGCTCACGCTTCGTGAGGGAGTGCGCTTCCACGACGGGACGCTCTTCGATGCCGACGCGGTGGTGGGCAACGTGGAGCACCTGGTCCGGGAGCGCACCTTCAGCGGCCGGGCGGAGCGCATCGGCCCCTACGTCGTCCAGATCACCCTCGAGCAGCCGAACGCGGCGCTGCTGTCCACGCTTTCACAACCGTTCTTCTCGATCCAGAGCCCCGGGCGGCTCGAAGGCCCCGGCAGCGAGCTGCCCGTGGGCACCGGGCCGTTCCGGCTCGTTCGAGCGGTTCCAGGGCGCGTCACTCTCGAGGCCTTCGAGGACTACTGGGAGGGCCCACCGCGGCTGCATCGGCTGACCTTCCGCCGCTTCCCGAGCACCGACGCCCTGGTGGAGGCCCTCGTCTCCGGCGAGGCGGACGTCTCCAAGGCCATCGACCAGGGCCGGGTCGAGGAGCTCAGGACCCGACCGGAGATCACCCTCGATTCACAGACCGGCCTGAACCTCGGCTACCTCGCCCTCAACAACGAGCGGCCGCCCTTCGACCACTCCGGGGTGCGCCTCGCCGTGGCCCGGGCCCTGGACCGCCCGAGGATCGTCGCCGCCATCCTCAGCGGCCACGGCGAGCCGGCGGATTCGCCTCTGCCTCCCGCGCTGGCCGGCCCCGATCTCCGCAGCCGACAGCTCCTGCTCGACCGCGACAAAGCACGGCGACTGCTCGGTCGAGCCGGGCTCGAGGACGGCTTCGCCACGACTCTCCTGGTCTCGCGGGCTCCGCGGGCCTACCTGCCGGAGCCCCTCTTGCTGGCCCAGCTCGTTCGCGACGACCTGGCTGAGATCGGGGTGCGGGTTCGGATCCGGGAGACCGCGACCTGGGCAGAACAGGTCGGGCTCACGGCCCGGGGAGAGTTCGACATGGCGCTGCTCGGGTGGCAGGCCGACACACTCGACCCCAACGACTTCCTGACGGTCCTCCTCGACTCGGGCTCCATCGGCACGACCAACCGGAGCCGGTACCGAAGCCCGGAGATGGACCGTCTCCTCAAGGGAGCACGCATGGAGAGCGCCCCGCGAACGCGCCTTGCCCTCTACCGACGCGCCCAGTCCCTCTTCGAGGCGGACATGCCCTTCGTGCCGCTCTACTACGCCTCTGTGTTCACCGCGCGCCGCCGGGACGTGGAGGGCCTGGTCATCGGACCCACCGGTCTGCTGCGGTACGACAAGAGCTGGAAAAGAGAGTGAGCTCTAGCCGCATCATTCACCAGCTAGACCTCCGTCCGGACCAGGTCGTCGAACGTCTCCCGTCTCCGGACGAGCCGCGCTTCTCGGCCCTCGACCAGCACCTCGGCGGCCCGGGGCCGCATGTTGTAGCGCGACGACATCGAGAAGCCGTACGCCCCGGTGTCCCGAACCGCCAGCAGGTCACCGGGCTCGGGCAACTCGAGCTCGCGCCCCCGCGCCAGGAAGTCTCCCGTTTCACAGACAGGCCCGACGACGTCCACCGTGGCGAAGGCTCCGCCACGGGGCTCCACGGGCTCCACCCGATGGTGGGCCTTGTAGAGCGCGGGGCGCAGGAGGTCGTTCATGCCCGCGTCCACGATCACGAAGCGCCGCCCCTCGTTCTCCTTCACGTCGAGGACCCGGGTCAGAAGCGCGCCGGCGTGGGCCACGAGCGAACGGCCCGGCTCGAGGACCAGCGTGAGCGGGAGACCGGCGATCGCCGGGAGGATCTTCTCGGCCAGGGCAACCGGGCCGATGCTCCGCCCGCCCTCGTAGTCCACACCCAGCCCTCCCCCGAGGTCGATCGTCTCCAGTGGGAAGCCCAGGTCGAGCAACTCCCGGCTGAGGCTCGCCAGGTCCCGGGCGGCGGCGGCCAGCGGCTCGAGATCGGTCATCTGCGAGCCCAGGTGACACTGCACCCCGACGATCCGAATCCCCTCGAGGGATTGGGAGCGTCGAAGGATCTCGGTGGCCACGCCGATGGGGACCCCGAACTTGGCCTCCCGCAGGCCGGTGGAGATGTAGGGGTGAGTCTGCGGGTCGATGTCGGGGTTCACACGCAGGGAGACCCGGGCGACCGTCCCGCGGGCCCGGGCCACGGCTGCGAGCCGCTTGATCTCGTTCTCGCTCTCGGCGTTGAACTCGCCGATGGCCCGCTCGAGACCAAGCTCGAGCTCCTCGTCGGTCTTGCCAACCCCCGCAAAGACCACGTGCTCCGGTGGAAAGCCCGCGCGCAGGGCCGCGAGCATCTCGCCGCCCGAGACGATGTCCGCGCCGGCCCCGAGGCCAGCCAGCAGGCGGAGTATGGCGCCGTTGCCGTTGGCCTTCACCGCGTAGCAGATCCGGTGCGGCACCGACGAGAACGCGTCCTCGTAGGCCGCCCAGGACTCCTCGATCACAGCCCTGCTGTAGACGAACAGCGGTGTCCCGAACCGCTCGGCTGTGTCTTTGAGTGACACTCCGTCACACGCCAGCCGCGGACCCTCGTGCTCGAAGCCGCTCATGAGCTGTTCCCCTCCCCGGATGAATCCCCGGCCTCCTCCCGGCGCAGGAGAGCCGCGACGACGCCCGACAGGCCCAGGAGGCCCACCAGGTTGGGGAGGATCTGAAGGCCGTTCATCAAGTCTCCCCAGGCCCAGACCAGGTCGACGCGACTCGTAGCGCCGACGACGATGAGGCCACAATAGACCCACCTGAAGGGCACGATGACTCGTGGTCCGAAGGTGTAGGCGAGGAACTGCTCCCCGTAATACCCCCAGCCGATCAGCGTCGTGTACCCGAACAGGAACGCACACCCGGCAACGACCCAGCCGCCCACCCCGGGGACGGCGTGGTTGAAGGCCTCGGCCACCGCAGCAGTGCTGGTGAGCCCGGAACGCCAGACGCCCGTGACGAGGATCGTCAGCGCGCTGATCGACGATGTGACGAACGAGACGACGAAGACCTCCATGACCGCAGCGTATCCCTGTTGCACGGGCCTCCTGCTCCGGGCGGTGGCGTAGGCCACGGCCGCCGTGCCGTAGCCGGCCTCGTTGGCGTAGATGCCCCGGGCCAGTCCGTAGCGCATAGCCATCATGATGCCGATACCGGCGGCGCTTCCCAAACCGGCCCGGAGGGAGAAGGCCTCACGCATCACCAGGGCCAGCACCTCGGGCACCCGGTCCGCGTGCGTGACGATGACCAGCAGGCCCCCAATCAGGTACAGCGCCACCATGGCTGGCGCCAGCTTCCCCGCGACCCGGCCGATCGACGAGATCCCGCCGATGATGACGAGCCACGCCAGGACGGCCACTCCGATCCCTGTCACCAGCGTCGGGATGTGGAAGTGGCTCTCGAACACGACGGCGATGGAGTTCGGCTGCGTTATGGGCGTGGTGGTGAGGGCCGCCACGCCGGCAACGAGAGCGTAGACCCAACCCAGCCGCCGCAGGCCGAGGCCGTCTTTCAGGTAGTGCATGGGGCCGGCCGACAGGCGTGCGTCTCCCAGGGACCTGTACTGGACGCCGAGGACAGCCTCGCTGAACTTGATGGCGGTCGCAACGAACCCGTAGCACCAGAGCCAGAAGAGGGCCCCCGGCCCCCCCGAGACGATGGCCGTGGCGACGCCGGCGATGTTGCCCGTCCCGACGGAAGCGGCCAGGGCCGTCATGAAGGCCTGGAACGGGCTCAGGGCCCCTGCCCCGTTGTCCGAGCCGGGCCGCAGCGATCGAAGCGCGTCGCGAAAGTGACGGACCTGCACGAACCGGTAGCGCACGGTCAGGAAGAGCCCGGCCCCGAAGAGCAGGAGAACGGTCCACGGCCCGAAGGCGGCGTCGCTCGCGCGGAAGATGAGCCCGGACGCCACGGCGCCGGCAGCGCTCAGCGCCGAGAGAAGCGACTCGAAAGGGCCCGGGGAGGAGGTCATCGGCTCGTCAGGGAAAGAGCCGCGACATCATAGACCATCGCCTGCCCAGGGGGCATTCGATTCGGACTGGAGGTCGGGGCCCGGGGCGAGCCAGGCTCAGGTGCGGGCGGGGAGCCGGCTCATGTAGGCGTCGGCCACGCCGCGCGGATCGAGGCTCACGATCCGGGCATACTCCTGCAGGAAGCCCCGCAGATAGACCGGGGCGGGGAGGAACGCGAACCGGTCTTCCTCTATGTATTCCAGAAAGCGCGTCCCGATCTTGGTCACATTGGCCATGTGCCGCAGCGTCACCCCACGGGCCTCGCGGATGCGCCGGAGCTCCGTCCCGCTGAGGATCGCGGGGAGCGCTGCGGGCTCGGCCCCAGGCTCAGCCGCCGCCTGGAAAGGCACCGCAGAGGGCTCCGGATGGGCAAAGCCGTGACCGTCGTCGTACGCCGCCCGTCGATCGGAGTCGCTCAGCACGTGGTAGGCCTCGCGGATGAGCGACCTCATCCCGTCGAGCTCCGCGGGCTCGAGGAGCGAGTACATGGCCAGCGCATCCTCGGTGTACATCTCCAGAGAGAAGCGGTACGCCCGCTCGATCTGCTCGCGGGAGGCCCCGGGCTCGAGGCCCAGGACGTCGTAGTGGTTCTTGGCGTCCATCATTCTCAGTAGCCCGAACCCAGGTTCTCGTCCTTGAGCAGCCCCCGGGTCAGCTGCCGGATCTCCTCGGCGGCACGAGACGTGGGAGCGTCGGCCATGAAGAGCCGTCGCCGGCGGACGGCTCGCCACACCGCGTCGTCGAAGTGCACGTATCCGGTGTAGCTGGCCCTCAGGCCCAGGTGGCGATTGCAGGCCGCGACGAGCTGGTGACCGATGGCCACGTCCCGCTCGTCCCGCACCTCGTTGACGACGAAACGCGGATGAAAAGAGCTCATCTCCCGGCGCATGGCGGCCGCGGCCTCGGCGTCCTGCTGCTCGACCCGGGCCACCAGGTCCACCGGCGTGCGAAGCCCCATCTCGTTCTTCGGGTCGAGGGCGGTGTCCACGAGGCGGCGGACGTCGGGATCCGACGCCACCGCTCGGAGCCTTCGATACAACGCGCTCTTGATGAACCGGTACCCGTTCTCGATCGAACTGGGCTCGGGAACCACCGCCAGGACGGCCAGGTCCGAGACCAGAAAGAAGTCGAGGGAGTTGAAGGAGGTGCCGGCACCGATGTCGATGAGCACGACGTCCACATCGAGACCGCGGATCTTGTTCAGGATCCGGATCTTCTGGGCGTGCTTGATGTTGGCTGCGGTGAGGAGGTCGCCGGCTCCGCTGAGGAGCCTGAGCCCCGGCGCACCGGTCTCGGTGAGAGCCTCCTCGAGGGTGTCGAGCCGTCGCTGGATGAAGTCGGCCAGGGTGCGGGCCGGGCTGGGGAGGCCGAGACACGTGTGAAGGTTGGCGCCCCCCAGGTCGGCGTCGACGAGGACGACCCGCTGCCCCATCCGAGCGAGCTGCCACCCCACGGAGGCCGAGATGAGCGACTTGCCGATGCCGCCCTTGCCCCCGCCGACAGACCAGATCTGCCGCCGCTTTGCGGCGCGGCCGACAGACAGCGTCTCGGAAACGGTCAGTGCCATCAGTCCAGCCTGACGCTCGTCATGACGGCCTCGAGGAGCGCCCGGTCCTTTTTCGACTTCTTCCACACGCGACGGGGGGCCATGCCGATCAGGCACAGCGACTCACCGGCGCCGATCACGGTCACGTTTCGCTGGCGCCAGTCGTGGTGTCCGTCGATTTCCTCGTCGTAGTGAACGACGAAAGCCGACTCCATCGCCTGGCGCTCGCCGATCCAGCCCTGACGGAAATCGTACTCATAGTCGACTTGAGGATGTGTCACCATGGGGCCCGCTAAACGTTCAAGCATGCATTGAACGTGCCAACTGTCGAGGCCCAGCTCCCCCACCCGTCGGACGATCCGAAAGACCAGCCCCCCGCCCCGAGCCTCGGTCACCTCGGGTTGGCCGGCGCGGGACTCCACGACCCAGTCCACGGGAGTCTTCAACGTGAAGGTGCCGGCGGCGTTCCTGTGCTCGGCGACGAGCAGGTCCCGGGCGGGGCTGTCCTCGTCGCTGGCGCCACTCGACCCGGCGACCAGCGTGAGACACGCGAGAGCGACCGTCACGAGGTCCTTCATACAGGCCCTGAGCCGACTAAGGATAGCGACCCTGAGAGCTTACTTCAAGTGTGACGAGTCAAGATATTGATTTTTCAGGGCTCAGGCGCCCTGGGAGCTCCATCTTCATCGAGGCACTGGAGGAGGGATCCACCCCCCGACGCACGGCGATCATCTCGGCCAGGATGCTCACGGCGATCTCGTCCGGCGTCTGGGCCCCGATCTCGAGGCCCAGGGGAGCGTGGACCGCTGCCAGGACCTCCCGGGAGACCCCGCGCTCCAGGAGCGCGTTGAAGATGTGGACGACCTTGGGCCGACTGCCGAGCAGCCCCACGAAGCGCAGGTCACGCCCCAGCACGGACTCGAGCGCCTCCCCATCTCCCTTGTGACCGCGGGTGACGACGATGGCATAGGTGTTGTGACCGAGGGTGAGCCTGGGTGCGGCCTCTGCAAAGCTCTCCACGAGGACGAGGTCCGCCTCGGGAAACCGCTTGTCCGAGGCGAACTTGACCCGGTCGTCGACCACCTCCACCCGGAACCCGCAGGCCTTGGCCATGCGGGCCAGGGGCTGAGCCACGTGGCCTGCTCCGAAGAGGCACAGGACCGGCGTGCCTTCCACCGGTTCGATGAGTATCTGCATCCTGCCTCCGCACACGAGCCCGTCCTCCCCGGCCTCCTCGGCGGTGAGGTCATAGCTCGCCAACTGCACGCGGCCGTTCTGGAGGGCCTGGCGCGCCCGCTGGGTCATCTCGGCCTCCAGACACCCCCCTCCGATGGTCCCCACGAGGCTGCCGTCCGCGTGAACCAGCATCTTGGCCCCGGCTTTCTGCGGCGTGGAGCCTTCCGTCGAGACCACGGTGACCAGGGCCGCCTGCTCTCCGGCTGCCTCGGCTTTGAGAGCCGCCTCCAGAACCTCGCGCATCTACGACACCGGTGCGCCCAGCCCGCTGAGCGCGCTCGCCACCTGCTCGCGGTCGAGGGGCCTTGCCAGGCAGGAGCGGAAGAGGCTGGCCCGATCGCCGAGGTCCGCGGCCTCGGCGACGACCACCAGCGGGATGCCCCGGGTCGTCTCCTGGCCTCCGAGACGATCAGCGACCTCTTCCGCGCCGAGCCGAGGAAGGATCCGGTCGAGGACGATGGCCGCGGGCCGAAGGCGGGTGGCGGCTTCCACGGCCTCGACGCCGTCCGAAGCCTCGTGGACCTCGAAGCCCAGGCCCTCCGCCACGTGTCCGATCTCCCGTCTCGTCCCGGAATCCGCGGCCGCCACGACCACCACCGGAGGCCTGGACTGTGCCGTGGCACCGAACAGCGGCAGCGTGAAGGAGAAGACCGACCCCTCCCCCGGAGTGGAGTCGACCTCGAAGGCCCCGCCGTGGGCCCGGGCGATCCGCTCGCAGATCGACAGGCCCAGCCCAAAGCCCTCGATCCCCATGGCCGCACGGTCGTGGACCCGGGAGAAGGGACGAAAGAGCTTTCCGATGCCGTCCGCATCGATCCCGATGCCCGAGTCGGTGACGCTCACCACCGCGGATTCGCGCTGTCGCCGAACGGCCAGCCGCACCTCTCCGCCGTCCGGGGAGTACTTCACCGCGTTCGAGAGCAGATTTTCGACGACCTCGGCAATCCGATCACCGTCCGCCCAGCAGGGAATCGGCTCGTCCGGCAGGTCGAGGACGATCGGGTGGCTTGGGGACGATGGAAACCGCTCCGCGGTCTCGCGCAGGCAAGCCGCCACGTCGACCAGCCCGAAGTCGAAAGCGAAATGCCCGGTCTCGAGACGGGTCGTCTCGAGCGTTCGGTCCATGAGGCCCGCCATGCGTTGCGCCCCGGCCACGATCGCGCCGGCCCTCTCGCGACGCTCCCCGACGTCGGCGTCCGGCTGGCCCTCGAGCAGCTCGGCCCAGCCGAGGATGGCGGCCAGGGGCGCCCGAAAGTCGTGTGCGACCACGTTCACGAGCTCGCTCTTCGTGCGGTCGAGCTCCACGAGGCGGGCGTTGGTGCTCTCCAGGGCCTCGTAGAGCTCGGCGGTCCGAAGGAGGATGCCCACCCCGTCCGCCAGAGTCTCCAGGGTGATGACCTGGCCACGGTCGAAGGCCCCGGCCCGGTGGCTCTCGACGTACAGCACCGCCGCAACGTCCTCGCCGGACGGGATCGGCACCGCGAGCGCCGTCCGGCTGCCGCTCACGAGAGGCGTGAAGCCAGGACCAGCGCTCTCCGTTGAAATGATGGTCCGGTGCTCGACCAGGGCGAGCTGCGCCGGGCCCTCCGCCGCAACCGTCTCGGGCCAGCCCGCCGGCCGGGTCTCGGCCGAGGCAGCAGCGGCGACACGGAGCAGGCCCGAGTCCACCTCGGGCTCGAGCATGGCGACCAGCGAGTGGAGAAACGCCTCGCGGATACGCCGCACCGTGAGCTCGAGGATCCGTTCCCGAGACAGCATCCCCGCGCTCTCGCGGAGCACACCGTTGACCAGCGCGAGCTGCTCGCTGCGCTCGCGCTCCCCGGTGAAGGCCACCGAGTTGGCCACGGCGATGGAGAGCTGCCCGGCGAACCGGGTGAGGTACTCCAGGTCGTCGTTGGAGAAGGGTGCCGAGCCGGGCTTGCGGGTGGCGTTCAGCACGCCATAGAGCACCGATATCTTCCGCTCGCGATCGAAGTGGGTCAGCGGCACGCAGAGAATCCGCGCCACCGGCTTGCCCCGGGCGACGAAATCGGCGTGTCCCTCCGCGTCGTTGACCAGGAGGGGCAGCAGGTCGCGGGCGACGCGTCCGGCGATGCCTTCGCCCAGGCGAAAGGACGGCTGCCTGGTGACCTTGCTCGGCTCCCTGGACCAGGCGGTGAAGAACCTGAGGACCTCTTCGCCCTCGTTGAAGCGGAAGACGGACGTGTTGTCCGCCCGGATGAGCCGGCCCGACTCCTCGGTGGCCCGGGTGAAGAGCGCCTTGAGATCCTGAAGGGCGGCGGTCTCGAGGCCCAGGTCGTAGAGAGTCGCCATCTGGCGGGCGATATGCTCGGTCGCGGCCTCGCTGTCGGCTCGGCGCAACGCCAGGGCGAGATGGCCGCCGAGGGTGGCGAGGAGGCTGGTCTCCTCCGCGTCGAACGGAGCCGAGGAGCCCCGGCTGACGACCAGGACACCCAGGGCATGCCCCCCGGCCCGGACCGGAACGGCCAGCTCGGCGGCAGCATCGTCGAGCGAGGCCTCGAGAGGACCCGAGAGGCGCGCAGCCCAGCGGAGAGCCTCGGGCCTGGGCGGCGTCGCCAGGGAGCCTGCCACCGCCTCGGCGGCCTCGGGCCCCTCCGGACCCTGTGCGTGAAAGGCGACGTAGTCGTAGCCGAGGTCCTTCTGAAGCCGAGTGACCGTGAGCTCGAGCAATCGATCCCGCCCGGAGACGGCGGCCATGTCCCCCACCAGGGCGGCGAGCCGCTCGAAGCGTCCCGCCTGTTGCCGCTGCCGGTCGAAGGCCCGCCGGCTCCGGAGGAACGTGGCGACCGGACCGGCAAACGTGGACAGAATCTGGACGTCGGCGTCGGTGAAGCCACCCGGCTTGTCCGCGGCGCCCAGGAGACCGATGAGCTCTCCCGCGGTCAGCAGGGGGACGAGGACCACCGACTCTGCCTCGGCCAGAAGCGCGATCTCCTGGGCGAGACGCGGGTCGGAGGACGGCTCGTTGCTCACATACGGGCGCCCGCTCCGCGGGTTCCACAGGCTGCGGTATTCGGGGCTCGGCACGTAGCGAAAGGCCTGCCCTCTCTCGTCGCTGAGCCCGTGCACGGGCAGCGCCGCTTCCATGGTGCGCGTCGTTTCATCCTGCAGGGCGATGCCCACGATGGGGGCTCCGAGAAGGCGCGCGAGACGCTGAGTCAGCATGCGGGAGAACTCCGCGGGCTCGGCGATCAGAGACCAGTCCCGTCCAATCTCGTGCAGCTGCGCCAGGTCACGCGCTCGGGCCTGGGCCTCCTCCCGGCTGCCCTCCAGCTCGTCGTGGAGCGACTTGAGCCGGAGGAAGGCCCGCACCTTGAGGATGAGGGCGGGGGTGTCCACGGGCTTGTTGAGAAAATCGTCGGCCCCGGCCTCGTAACCTCGACGGACCGCCACGGGGTCGCCGAAGGCGGTCATCATGATCACCGGCAGGGACGGCCCGTGTGCCTTCCGGATTCGCTCGCAGGCCTCGAACCCGTTCATCCCGGGCAGACGGACATCCAGGAGGACCAGATCGAATCCCCCTTCGGCCAGCGTCTCGAGCCCCTTCTCGGCCGACTCGACGCGCGTGGCCGGGTGGCCGTGCAGGGCGAGAAGGTCGACCAGGGTCTTGCCGACCATCGGATCGTCTTCGACGACGAGCACCCGGGTCATGGGAGAAGGCAGTGTTGCCCCGCCCGCACCGCCAGTCAAGCCGCCCGCGCTATACTGGCTCTCGCTGGCGGGGCCAGAGACATGCACAATGGATGACTCGCCCGACTCCCGTGAGGCGCTCCCCTTCCTTGGCGAGGTGTACCAACTCCGCAGCACCGGGCTCTTCTTGCTGGGGCCGGAGAGCCCTCCCCTGGGTCTGGTCATCCGCGACGGTCAGATTGCCGGCTTCTTGCCGCCACCCGGGCCCCAGCCCGTCCCGAAGCAGCCGCTCCCGCCCCCCGGGGACTCCGCAAGGCTGAAGCTGGACCAGGTCCTTGCCGAGGTGGGCCTCCACAAGAAGAAGGCCACCGGCCCGAAGTCGACGAAGACGCCGAGAGCTGTCGGGGAGCTCCGCGAGCGGATGGCCGCGGCGCTGGCCAACGAGGCCGCAACGGCGACTTTCGAGGAAACGACCGAGGTTCCCAAAGACGCCATCCCGACGACGGGCGCCGTCGAGCCGCTGATCCTCGACGCCCTGCGCGGCATCGAGGACAGCGAGAGGGTCCGCGGCATGCTGGGCGATCTCGATCAACGCCTGGTGGCCACGGCCGCGCTGGCCAAGCAGAAGAGAACCCTCACGCTGACCGAGGGCTATCTCCTCTCCCGCGTCGACGGAGTCTTGTCGACCCGGGAGATCCTCCAGCTGGTGCCGCTGCAGTCCGACGAGGCGGAGACAACGCTGGCCGCCCTGTTGCTGACCGGCCGCCTGAAGCAGGAGGCGGCGGCGCCCCGCCCGAAACGGAAGGACAAGCCGAGGCCGATGCCCGCCGAGTCCTCCGGGACAGGAGCGGCCCCGGAGCCCACCGAAGAGCCAGACGAAGAGGACGCTCCCACCGGGCCAATGAGGGCCACGGACGAGGACGAAGAGGACGCACCGGCGACCGACGAAGAGGCGGCCTCGCCTGCACCGAGCGCATCGGAGGATGCGGAGGCGGAAGAGGGCGCGGCCGCCGAAGTGGAAGAGGGCGCAGCCGCCGCAGTGGAAGAGGGCGCAGCCGCGGAAGTGGAAGAGGGCGCAGCCGCCGAAGTGGAAGAGGCCGCGCCCGCCGAGGCGGAAACTCCACAGGAGACGCCGGAGGCTGCAGCGAGCAAGCCGGACGATGCGCAGTCGGAAGAGCCTCCGCCTCCCGAGCCCGTCCCCACGACGCCGGAGCAGGCCGCAGAGCGCCAGGAGATTCTCGAGGTCTTCCAGTCCCTGCGCTTTCTCAACCACTACGAGATCCTCGGCGTCGAGCGTCGCTGCTCGGAAACGGACCTCAAGAAGGCCCAGGTCGCCCTGATCAAGCGCTACCACCCCGACATGCGCCGCGATGCCCACCTCGTGGATCTCCACGACGTGCTCGAGGCGATCTTCATCCGGGTCGGTGAAGCCTGGGACGTGCTTGGAAACCCGAAGAGCCGCGCGGCCTACGAGCAGGAGCTGGGGCGAGCCCCGCGTGAACGAGCCCCGCGTGAAGAAGAACCCGAGGCGACAGAGACCGTCGAGGAGGAGCAGGCGCCCCGGCGAGGCCCCGATCCGGACGAGAAGCTGCGGCAAGCCCAGCTGCTCCTGGGAACGGGGCGCTACTGGGACGCCATCCAGATGCTCGAGACGGTGATGCCCCAGTTCGACGCCCAGGAGCACCAGCACGAGGCCCGCATCCTGCTGGCCCGGGCCTACTCTCGAAACCCCAAGTGGGTCCACCGGGCCGTGGAGACGCTCCAGGAGGTGCTGGCGGAGGACTCGGGGAACGCCAACGCCTACTTCGAGCTGGGAACCGTCTACAAGGCCGGCGGCCTGGCGACGCGGGCGGAGGCGATGTTCCAGAAGGCCCTGGACGCCAACCCCCGGCACAAGCGGGCCCGGGCCGAGCTCGCCACCAAGGATCAGGCGCCGGCCTCCGGGGGCCTTCTACGCCGGCTGTTCGGCAGCAAGGGCAAGAAGGGCTGAGAGCCCCTCCGTCAGATGAAGAGGTGCTCGTCCTCTTCCGCCGTTTTCCCTTTCGACGGTGCCGGTGGGGGGCTCTCCCTTCTCTCCAGCTGAAGGAAGACGTCGATCCCCGCCTGCAGGCCCTTCAGGACGGCAACGATGTGGCTCACGGGCCGAAGCGGCCGGATGACCAGCCGCTGCACGATGGCCGCTGTGTCCTCGACCTTCTCCAGGGTGTCGGAGAGAAGTCGATCCAGACGCCGGGCTTGACCTGTCGCGAGGTCGCTCACCTCGGCGGCGTTGCGACTGATCTGCTCGAGACCCTTGAGCGTCGGCGCGATCTGCTGATCGAGCTGGGCCTGGAGCGCGTCGAGGCGCCGGGTCAGGCGCAGACCGGCCAGCGCGAGGGCGACCAGAAAGGCGGCCTGCACCACCGACGAGACGGCGATGGCACCGAGGAAGACGACGCCCCAGGTCTCCATGGAATCCCTGGTTAGCTCTTCTCTTTCTCGTCGCGGTAGGCCTGCTTGCCGGCCTCGACCGCGGCGGCGAGTCGGTCCCGCCTCTTCTCCAGTGCCCCGCGTTGGCGGTCCACGTAACCCGAGGCCTCGTCCACGGCGTCCCGGCCCTTCTGCGCCGCGTCCTCGCCGAGGTTGCGGCTCCGCTCTGCGGCGTCGCGCCACGTCTCACCCAGGATTTCGCGGGTCTCCCGACCCGAGCGTGGGGCGAGGAGGACCGCCGCCGCTGCTCCCGTCAGCGCACCCACCAGGAACGACAGGATGACGCCCGAGGGACCGTTGCCACCATCATCATGAGCCATGACTGCACCTCTCCAGTTGCACCAGACCTCCAAGCTTAGTGCGGGCAGGCACACGCTGCAAGACGCCAGGAGCCGGTCGTCCCCACCCCGCCAATGTGGCTATACTGGGCTCTCATGCAGACGGCCCCTGGGGCCCGCCGATGGCGGGGCACGCTCACGATCGACCACGTCCACGAGTGACCCGGGACAGCCCCCTGCTCCGGACGTCCTCGCCATCGTGTGTGCGCGCCCTCCGCATCGCTCGTCTCGGGACCATCCTCGGGGCGATCGGCTGGAGCGCCACCGCCGCCCCCGCGGCCGTCGAGCTGACCGTGGCACAGCTCGCCCAGCAGGCCGAGCAGCTCGGAGGCGGTGCGGTCAACGACTCTTCCTACATCGGTGGCCCCGCGATCCGCATCCCGTCGACCCCCGAGGGAACCGGGCTGCAGCTTCCCGGCTCCTTGCCGTGGGCCGAGGCCCGCTTCCTGACGATGGATGCACTCGTCCAGGGCGATCACTCCGGCGAGGTGCTCATCCAGTTCTTCGCCAAAGGTGAGAAGGAGCCTCGCCTCAGCGTCTCTCTCGGCCTCTTCCCCGGCCTCAGAACGCGACTGGTGCTGCCGCTGTCGGCCCTCGACGCCGAGACGCTCGTCCTGCCTCGGACCCCGGGGCGGCTCACCGGAAGGGTTCAGGGCCGCCCGCTCGACCCGAGAGAGATCGACCACGTGACGCTCCAGCTCAAGGAGACGGCCGGGCCGCAGACGCTCTATCTCGGAGGGGTCGCGCTCGTCGAACAGGAGCCACGCCACGGCAGCCTGCAGAGAACGCCGCTGGTGGACGAGCTCGGGCAGTGGAACGCGAGGGAGTGGGAAGGCAAGACCGAGAGCGACGCGTTCCTCGGGACCCTGCTGGCGTTCGCCCTGGACGAGAACACCGACGCGGCCTATCCCGGGACCTGGTGCCCGCGGGGCGGAACGACGGAGGTGACTTTCAAGGCCACTGGATTCTTTCGCACGCACAACGACAAGAAGCGCTGGTGGCTGGTGGATCCCGAAGGCCACGGCTTCTTCAGCCTCGGCATGGACGGCGTGGGTCCGGGAGAGAGTGCTCCGGTGCTGCCCGGCTCCGAAGCCCTCTTCGGGCGACTGCCATCGAAGCGCGGCCCTCTCGGCCGGGCGTGGACGGAGCCCTCGCATACCCAAGCCGTCGAGAGCTACTCCTTCGCTCTGGCCAACCTCGTTCGCTCCTTCGGGCCCGAGTGGCGCAAGGACTGGACCGAGATGACCCGCTCGAGGCTCGTCGGCTGGCGCTTCAACACAGTCGGGCGAGGGTCCGATCGGAAGTTCGAGCAGGCAGCGGGTCTGCCCTACGTGATCCCCATGCCGCCGTACCCGACCACCGGGACGCTTCTGTATCGAGACTTTCCCGACGTGTACTCCCAGGAGTTCCGCTCCGCCGCCCAGGAGTACGCCCGGTATCTCGTTCCCTTCCGCGACGATCCGACCCTGATCGGCTACTTCATGCAGAGCGAGCCCGAGTGGGCTCTCGCCGGGAGCAACATCGCCGCCGAGATGCTCGAGGCCCATCCCGGAACCGAGACCCGGCGGGCCCTCGCCCACTGGTTGAGCGAGCGGTACAAGGGCGACGCCGCCGATTGGTCGGTGGCGTGGGGCCTGGGCCTGCGAGCCTTCGACAACGTCGTCGACCAGATCGTTCTCCGGGCCGCCGAGCGGTCCGAAATGGCTCGGCACGATCTCTGGGAGTTCTCCAGGGCCATGGTCCGCGCCTATGTCGGCATCCCGGGCCTGGCCTGCCACGAGGTCGATCCGAACCACTTGAATCTCGGCATGCGCTACGCGGGGGTCTCGTCCGACCTGCTGTACGAGGCCGTGGGGGTGTTCGACGTCTTCAGCATCAGCGGGTCCCAGATGAGGCCGCCCGCCGATCAGATCGCCGAGATCGCCGAGAGGACCCGGCGGCCCGTCTTGATCGGCGGGTTCCATTTCGGAGCGCTCGACCGCGGCCTGCCGTCGACCGGCCTCCAGGGCGTGGCCTCCCAGAGGGAGCGCGGCATCGCCTATCGCCACTATGTCGAGGCGGCCGCCGCCAACCCGAACGTGATCGGCGCGCACTACTCCATCCTGAACGATCAGCCGGTGCTCGGTGGCTTCGACGGCGAGAACTCCCAGATCGGCTTCGTGGACGTGTGCCACCGCCCCTACCGCGACATCGTCGGCCCCGCGACCCGGGCACACGAGGTGGTGTACGAGCTCATGAGCGGCACGAGGGAGCCCTACGTGGGCAAGGCCAAAGAGATCCCGCGAGTCGGTCATCTCCTCCACCCTGCTGACCCCGACCGCCTGAGCCGGACGGCTCATTCTCCGGGGGCTCGACCGGGAGTAGATCGGCGGCGAGAGTGACGCGCTCGTCTAGCCTCAGCTGCCGCTGAGCCGTTCGAGGACGTCACGATCCGGGACCCGAAAGCCGTCAGGAGCGGTGGCCACGACGCCCTCCTTGCCCCATCGGCTCATCACCCGGATCGAGGTCTCGAGGGTGGTGCCGGTGAGGTCCGCCAGATCCTGGCGGCTGAGCGACAGTGGGATGAAAACCCCATCGCCCTCGGCGCGTCCCAGCTTGTCCATCAGCTTCAGGAAGAGGACAGCGAACCGAGTCTCGACCCGACCCCCGGCCACCTCCGGGATGCGCTGGGTCAGCTCCACGATGCGCCGGGCCATTCCCGAGAGGAAGCCACGCACCACGGAGGGGTGTCGCTCGAGCATGGCGAGGAGCTCCGAGCGGGGCATCAGGAGGCTCTCGGTGCGCTCCTGGGCCACGGCGGTGGCCGGATAGGGGTGGCCCTCGTAGGCCACCACGGCGCCGACGGGGTCGCCGGGACCCATGATCTCCAGGATGACCTCCCTCCCCGAGGGCATCCGCTTGATCACCTTCACCCTGCCGCTGGAGATCGTGTGCAGGTAGGTCGGGACATCGCCCTCCGAGAAGAGAGCCTCGCCCTTGTCGTAGCTCTTCGTGACGGCGATGCTCGCCAGCCTCTCCAGGTCCTCCTGGGAAAGGCGACGGAAGAACGGGCTGCTCCGCCGAACGTCCTCTGCCGTGGGCATGGGTCTCAGCCTGAGAAATAGATATACGCGGCCAGGATGGCGGCGAGGACGGACGCGGACGCGACGACGTCCCACCTGTTCCAGGAGGCGCGGGAGGTGGCCCGGTCCTCGGACGTCACCGTCCCGTAGGTGAGGCCGCTGATCTTCGCGTAGTCCGGCTCCTCGGACATGTAGCTGACCACGTACATGACCGCCACGCAGATCAGCAGGATCAGGATCGAGTAGTACTGGAAGAACATGTTGTTGACGATCCAGAGGAGCGATCCCTCGGCGTAGGCGAAATCGGCGATGAGCTTCACCGGCGTGTCCACGGCCAGGCGGAAGATGCCCAGGGCAAATCCGACGACGAGAGCCGAGAGGGCGCCTCGGGCGTTCATCCGTTTCACGAAGACACCCAGGAAGAAGACCACGAAGATGGGTGGCGCGAGGTAGGCCTGGATCCCCTGCAGGTAGTCGTAGAGGCCCTTGCCCCCCTGGATGACCGGGATCCACGCGAGACCGATCAGCACCATGACGCCTGTGGCGACGCGGCCGATCCAGACGAGTTGCTTCTGGGAGGCCTGG
>CAXMOH010000047.1:0-4233 GCA_964194855.1 uncultured Hyphomicrobium sp. | reverse complement strand
GTCACTCACAGGCCACCTCAACCCGTCGTGGTTCGTGCGGCCGAGGCCACGACACCTTGAGTCTTCGACCGGGTGGGCCGCGAGGTGGTCCGTCGGTCGCCTTCATGCGACAAAGGGGCTTGGTTCAACTGGAAGTGCCCTCCCGTCCGCAAGGATGCGAAGGGGTCGCAGGGCTGATGGCCTGACGAATCCCAGGCGGACACCGACCTGGAAGGCTGCCTTCTCTCCGGGGCCATTTTTGTTTGACCTGACGCCTAATCACGACCCTATACTCAGGTATGCGCGCGTCTCGCAGCCTGGCCCTGGTTCTCGCCCTCGCGGTCGTCCCAGGCTTCGTAGCCCCCGCTGTGGCGCAGTTCGCCACGAACACGTACGAGAGCCAATACGGGGTTCCGGTGGACGTCCAGATCGACATGCTCGTGGACTTCCCGGAGTCGTACGAGAACAAGGCCGTGCGAGTGAGGGGCCGGCTCGACATGCTCGTGGGTATCGGCACCCGGAACTGGGCGCTGGGCGAGCTCGGTCGACACATCTCGATCGTGCCGGTCCGGGACGTCGTGGCACGATTCGACCAGTCGGCCCGGACCTGGGGTGGCCGAGAGATCGAGATCTCCGGCGCCGTGACGCTGGGAACGCACCCCGTGAAGCAGGCGGAACCCATCACCATCATCACTTTCTGGTCCTTCGAGGGACCGAACGAGCGTCAGGAGGTCCGCCCACCCTCGCCCGAAGCCACCCTCGAAGAGCTTCTGACCCGTCAAGGAGAGCGCGACGGCGAGAGAATTCGAGTGGTCGGGCAGTTCCGCGGCTCCAACCTCTTTGGCGACCTGCCGTCCTTCAGCCGGTGGAAGCTGGGGGACTGGGTCCTCAAGAACGACGTGTTCGCGGTGTGGGTCACGGGCGAGAAGCCGAAGGGAAAGGGCTGGAAGCTCGACCCCAAGCTGCGGCGCGACAGCGGCAAATGGCTCGTCGTCGAGGGAAAGGCGCGGACGGTCGAGGGCGTCGTGTACATCCTCGCGGACAGCGTGGAGCTCACCACGGCTCCTTCGCCCACGGCTCATGTGGAGAAGGCAGAACCCCTGCCGCCGCTGCCCCTCAAGACGCCCGTCATCGTCTTCTCGCTGCCCCTCGACGGGGAGCGAGACATCCCACAGGACACGGTGTTCCGCGTCCAGTTTTGCAACGACATGGAAGAAACCAGCTTCGAAGGGCGGGTGGGACTGCGCTACGCGGGTCGACCGCGTCCCGGGGATCGTGTCCTCGACGCTGTCACGATCTCGTACGACATCGGCCGCCGGGCGTTGACCGTCGATCCCGGCGACCTGCTGCGCTCCGGGCGCGCGGTCGAGCTCATCCTGCTGCCCGGGATCATCGACATCGACGGCCAATCTCTCGAGGCCCGGCCGGACCACAGCCCCGGCGGTGCCGCGGACGTGCTGCGTTTCCAGGTGTCGGGCACGCTCCTCACGGGCTCCTAAGGCCCAGGGTCCTCCTCCGGGTCGGACCGGCGCAGGACGACGATCTCGGGGTCCAGGAACTCGTCCGCCGCCGGGCGGAGCCAGCCCTCCTGCCGGAAGCGTGCGGCGCGCTCGAACCCTCCGCGACCATCGAGCAGCCCGGCGAAAAACGCCGCGCGCTCAGGCGCCTGGTCGGGATGCTCGAGGAAGCGCTGGTAGAACGCTGCGGTCAACACCAGCCACTCCGAGGCCTCCGCCGGGTACCGCGCCGCGGCTTCGACGAAGCGCTCCTTCGGGGCCATCTCCCGCGACAGGGTCCGGAGGAGTCTCGTGTGCCGGCCCTCGGGCACACTCGGGGCGTACCCCTCGTGGTTGGTGATGAGATCCACGGTGTGGCCCGGCGGGACGTGCCGGTCCATCCACCGCTCCGCGAGGAGCCGCGAGTCCACGAAGAAGAGGCGCACGACGAGGAGCGCGGCGATCGCTGCTCGCAACGCGATGGCCGCGGTCAGGAGCCGCCTGACTCGCGCGGCGCGCACGCTCGCCAGGGTGATCGCAGCGAGCCAGACGGCCGCAGGCAGGGCAACGGCAACGAAGCGCATGGCTCGATGGCCCGACGACGCCACCAGCAGGTACGGCGCGACCAGGGCGAGGGCGACCACGACCGCCGTTCGATCGCCCCGCCACGCTCGGGCCGCCGCCACGCCGAGGCCGAGCAGCGCCGCTGCGAGAAGCGGGAGGGTGAGCGCGTCGGCGAGGAGTCCGAGATACGGCACGTAGGAGCTGCCCGCATCGGCGAGCCCCTTGTACTCGTGCCGCGTCTGGGCGTTGAAGGCCAGGTCGCTGAGGAACTCCCTGGGTGCCAGAATCGCTCCGGGCGTTCCCAGAACGAAGCCCACGATGGCCGCGACGCCGGTCGCGGCAACCTCCCATCGGACGAGACGTGCCACGCGGCGTCCGGGCCCCGGGCGAGCGGCGAGCGCTGCCAGTGCGACCATCGCTGCTCCTGCGCCCGCGGCGGCCCAGGCGACGGAGGAGACGAAGGCCCGGGCCGACTCTCCGGGCAGGAGCCGGGCGTCCGGGTACCCGAGTGACGCTGCGAGCCGTTCGCCTGCAGGACCGAGCAGGACGATGCCCGCGGCCAGGGAGGCGCATCCGGCCACGACCCACGCCACCCGGTCGCGTCGCTCGCATCCGTCTCGACTGCGGAGCCAGACTGCGGCCAAAACGGGAACGACCAGGGCGGCCGCCGTGTACTTCGTGGACGCCGCAAGACCGAGAGTGAGCCCCAGCACCCACGCCGGGGCTCCGCCCTGGAGATGGCGGACCGACGCCAGCAGCACTCCCGCGGCCGTCATCAGGACCCAGGCCTCCGGTGTGGCGAAGTGACACAGGTTCACCACTCCCGGGGCGAGAGCCAGAAAGAGGGGAGCCACGAGCCTGCTCTCGGGGTGGACCGAGCCCACCGCGAGCCCGAGCAGCAGGACGGCCGCCGCTCCTGCCAGCGCCGAGAGGAGCCGCCCCGCCAGGAGCGGGTCGCCCCAGGGGTCCGGGAGGTTCACCGCCCCAGCAACTCGCTGCTGCACGAAAAGGACGGGCGCCATGATGGTGAGCGGGAGCGACGGGTTGACGAACGAACCCGGCACGAGGCGACCCTCGCTCAGCATCCAGGCGGCGACGTCGGCCTTCTCGTCCGGGTGGAAGCGGGCGGGCAGCCCCCATCCGATTCCCGCCGCGTTCAGCGCGAAGGCGAGCCCGGCGATGGCCAGGAGCCGTGGGGGCGGAGGGAAGATGCCTCGCACGGGAGGCCGGGGCGTCAGCGCGGCCGTTGGAGGCGGGCGAGCGCGCGGTGTCCGATGTCCTTGCGGTAGAACATGCCCTCGAAGGAGATGTGATCGACCGCTTCGTAGGCCCGGGCAATGGCGGACTCGAGGTTGGCCCCGAGCGCGGTCACCCCGAGAACGCGGCCACCCACGGTCTTCACCTCGTCGCCGTCTTGCTTCGTGGCGGCGTGGTAGACGACCACATCATTCCAGTCCTTGAGCGAGTCGAGGCCCTTGACGACCTGGCCCGTCTCGGGCTTCTCGGGGTAGCCGCGGCTGGCCAGCACGACGCAGACGGAGGGCTCCTTGGCCCACTCGATGCGGGTCTCGCCGAGCTGCCCGTCCGCACCCTGCTTGAGCAACGGCACGATGTCCGAGCGCATCCGGGCCATGATGGCCTGACACTCGGGGTCGCCGAAGCGGGCGTTGAACTCCAGGACCTTCGGACCTGACTCCGTCATCATGAGGCCGGCGTAGAGGACCCCCTGGAAGCGTCGACCCTCGGAGTCCATGCCCGCAATGGTCGGGACGATGATCTCCTGCATGATCTGCTTGTGTGCCTCGAGGCGAAGGTTCGTTGCCGGGGACACGGTGCCCATGCCGCCGGTGTTCGGCCCCTCGTCCCCGTCGAGAGCGCGCTTGTGGTCCTGGACCGAGGCCATCGGCACGACCCTGGCCCCATCCGAGAAGACGAGAAACGACACCTCCTCGCCCTCGAGGAACTCCTCCATCACCACTGTGGCGCCCGCCGAGCCGAAGACCTTCTCCGACATCATCCGCTCGACGGCAGCGCGGGCTTCTTCCTCTTTCTGGGCGATGACCGTGCCCTTGCCCGCGGCGAGCCCGTCGGCTTTCACCGCGTAGGGGTAGCCCAACGGGGCCTTGTCCACGAAGGCGAGGGCGTCCTCTATCGAGTTGCAGACCTCGTAGCGGGGGGATGGGATCTTGTGCCG
>CAXMOH010000046.1:0-3834 GCA_964194855.1 uncultured Hyphomicrobium sp. | reverse complement strand
TCCAGTTTCCCTTGTCGAGGAAGTGATAGCTGCGGCCGTCTCCTCGTTCGACCATTGGGAGCCGACCCGGAGGGAGTCCACCTCGACCGCCGCAGGCGCGGTCGCCGCAGGCGCTAGCGACAATGAGGGCGAGGAAAAGGAGGGTCGCCCCGCGCGCGGTCCGCATCGGTTGGGAAGCGTAGCACACCGGATGGACGGCTGTGGTGCCCGATCGACGGACGGGTTTGAAGGGTGAGGTCAGGCTGAGGCGTCGTCCGAGGTCGGCTCGTCCCTTTCGGCGTCGACGAGGCCGAAGGCCACGAACACGTGTCGGAAGTCCTCGACGTCCTGACCCAGTCCGTCGAGAGCCAGGCCTGCCAGCATTCCCCAGAGCGCTCGATCAGCAGGCCGGCGGCGCGCACGCCACAACGCGATGGGCACGAGGAGGAAGCCGAGAAGCGCCGGCAGTCCCAGCGTGGCCGCGATGTTGAGCGGGGTGAGGTGCGCGTCGAAGAGCAGGGCGCCCTTCCAACCCGGGGAGCTCCCAGGGCCGGTGCCGAGGAGCGGGTGAGCGGCGAGGGTGTCGAGCGAGGTGGTGGCGGCCTCCAGCCGGGGTGACGGTCCGGGCTGGACCTGAAGCTCCCAGGGGCGGGCCGGGGTGAAGGTGACGTTGACGACGGTGAGGCCCAGCACCGCCACGACGAGAACGGCGGCCAGGCCCCAGGCCCAGCGACGGCGTGCGGGGGTCGTTGCGCCCCGTATGGCCGCCGCAAGCGCGAAGCCGAGGATCGCACGAGAGAAGGTGAGCAGTATGGTGAGGGTGATCGCCACCTGAGCCAGCCGGCGCAGCCGGCGCGAGAGTCCGGCGCTGGGCCAGGCCACGACGCCCGAGGCGAAGATGCAATAGCTCGCCAGAAGGTTCGGGTGAGAGAAGCCGGCCTGGGCGCGCCACAACGGCCCGGGCAGGAGGTCGCCACACGTGCCCACGAGGAACGTGAGGCGGCCCGTCACCGAGAGGCCCACGCCCACGACCGCCGCCACGGCAACCAGGACCGAGGTGATGGCCACGGTGAGGCCGATGGCTCTCGGCATGCCGGAGCGGCGGGCGAGCTCGGACGTGACCACCATGAGGGCCACGAGCATGGCCACGCCCAGGAGCTTGGTCGGGCCCGAGGCCGGGCGGGGGTCGGCGGCCAGGAGCGACAGCGCGGCCCAGCCCAGGTAGAGCCCGAGGCCGGCGTGGACGAGACGCAGCCGCGGCCATCGACGCGACGCCGACGCCACGACCCCGCCCGCCCACAGGGCGGCGGCGAGGGTGAAGAGGACGTCGCTCCACTGGGCGTTCTCGTGGAGCCAGGGAAAGCCCACGATCGTGCCCCACGGCAGCAGCGCGAGGGTCGCGATGTACAGGAACCTGGCGAGACGGTCGATCATGGCCCCCCGTGGCGTCCCGTGCCTCCCCATCGGCCGGGGGCGCTCGGGACGATCGCCAGGGAGGATAGCAGGCCCCCCCGGGCACTGTGAAACCGGACCTTCGCTGTCCCTTCGTCATGGTATTCCTGAGGCCGCCGACCGAGAAGGCCGGCACGACGCGGGAGATCGGGCATGAGTGCTAGCATTCGCGGTGGGGGCCGCCTCCGCCAGGGGAGGTTCCGGTGTCACAGTTGCAGCAGGTTCGATACACCTACGTCGATCTCGAGGCCTTCCCGCAAGGCGATGGGAAGCGCTACGAGATCATTGACGGGGAGCTGCTCGTGACCCCGTCGCCCAATGTCCGCCACCAGGCGGTGCTGAGGGAGCTCGTGTGGGCGGTCGAGTCACACCTGAGAGAGCACCCTCTGGGTACGCTCTTCTTCGCGCCGCTCGACGTCGTCTTCGCCGATGACAGCGTCGTGGAGCCGGATCTGCTCTACATCTCGAAGGCTCGCGCCGAGCGGATGACGAAGAAGAACATCCAGGGGGCGCCCGATCTCGTGGTGGAGGTTCTCTCCGAATCGACGCGCCGGACGGACGAGGTACGCAAGCGCAAGCTGTTCGAGCGCTACGACGTCCTGGAGTACTGGATCGTGGATCCGGAGCTGGAAACGGTGAAGGTCTTCCGGCGGAAAGAGGCACGCTTCGAGCGCGTTGCCGAGCTCTCACTCGAGAGCCTGGATGCTCTCACGACCCCGCTCCTCCCGGGATTCGAGCTGCCACTCGGGCGGATCTTCGGCTGATCCCTCGCCGGGACCCGTCCAGGACACTCAGCCGCCGTACATCTTCTCGATGGCGTCACGGTATTTCTGGGCGATCACCCGGCGTTTGACCTTCAGGGTGGGCGTGAGCTCTCCGCTCTCTTCGGTGAACTCGTTCGGGAGGACCGTGACCTTCTTGATCTTCTCGTACTGGGCGACGTCGGAGAGAAGCTCCGCGATGAGGCCGAGGTAGTGCCGGGCGATCTCGGGCCGGGAGCAGAGCTCTTCCCGGCTGCCCGAGGCGAGGCCCCGGGTCGCTCCCCAGGACTCCAGCGCCTCGAAGTTGGGCACCACGAGGGCGGTCGGGTAGTTGCGCTTGTCGCCGATCATCACGACCTCGGCGATGAAGGGGTTGGCCTTGAGGCGGTTCTCGAGGGGTTGGGGGGCGATGTTCTTGCCGCCGGAGGTGACGATCAAGTCCTTCTTGCGATCGGTGATGACGAGGAAGCCGTCGGGGTCCAGGTGGCCGATGTCGCCGGTGTGGAACCAGCCCTCCCCGTCGATCGCCTCCGCCGTGGCCTCGGGTTTTCCGAAGTAGCCCTTCATGACGTGGGGGCCGCGGGTGAGGATCTCGCCGTCGCCGGCGATCTGGACCTCGACGTTCTCGAGGGGCCGGCCCACGGTGCCGGGCTTCGCCCAGTCCGGTCGGTTGCAGGTGATGATGGGGCTCGTCTCGGTGAGGCCGTAGCCCTCGCAGATCAAGAGCCCGGCAGCCCCGAAGAACTCCCCGATCTCGCGGGGCAGGGGTGCTCCCCCCGAGATGAAGAGACGCATCCGGCCGCCGGTGCGCTCCTTGATCCTGGAGAAGGCGAGGCGGTCGGCGATCGCCAGCTGGAGCTTCAGCAGGGGCCCCGGGGTCGTGCGGGCGGCGAAATGGGCGAAGGCCTCCGCTCCGACGCCGAGGGCCCAGTGGAAGATCTTCTGCTTGAGCGGCGTGCCCGCCGCCACGCGCTCGATCACCCGCGCGTGCATCTTCTCGTAGAGACGCGGCACCGAGATCATCACGGTGGGGCGGATCTCCAGCATGTTCTCGGGGACTTTCCCCACGCTCTCGGCGTAGGCGATGGTCACGCCGCAGTGAAGCATGAAGTAGTGGCCCGCGGTGCGCTCGAAGGCGTGGCACAGCGGGAGGAAGGACAGCGCCACGTCGTCCACCCCGAGGATCGATATGGCCTTCCGGGAGGCCAGGACGTTGGAAGTCAAGTTCCCGTGGGTGAGCATCACGCCCTTCGGGTCGCCGGTCGTGCCCGAGGTGTAGATGATGGTGGCGAGGTCCTCGGGGCCCACCTCCGCGGCCCGTCGACGCACGGCCTCGCCGTCCCTTGCCAGGGCCTCGCGGCCTCGTGCCCGGAGCTCCTCGAACGACGTCGTCCCGGGGACGGGGTTCGGGTCGAAGCGCACGACGTGCTGCAGGGCCGGCAAACCGGAGCGCACCTCTTCGACCTTGGCGGCCTGGGCGGCGTTCGAGACGAACACGACTTTCGCTCCGGAGTCCTTCAACACGTGGGCCACCTGCTGCGGGGTCAGCGTGGCGTAGATGGGCGCGTCCGCGGCTCCGGCGCACAGGGTCCCGAGGTCGGCGATCGCCCACTCCGGCCTGTTCTCGGAGAGGATTCCCACA
>CAXMOH010000045.1:0-9107 GCA_964194855.1 uncultured Hyphomicrobium sp. | reverse complement strand
TCGATGTCGACGGTGCCCATGTCGTCGGTCTTGACCCGAATCTTCCCACGGCGGAGGGCCACGATCTCGCAGGTGATCTGATCCCCGTTCTTGAGGACGACGACGTCCGTCTTGGGGTCGGCGCGAGCCGGGACCGAGAATCCGAGCACGAGGATGGCGAGCCACACCACCCCGATGACGACCGAGCGGTACCGGACAGAGGAGGCCGGCGCGGAAACCACGGCGGGACGCGCGATCATGGTGGGAGGTACGAGGCGAGTATACCCGGCCCGGGGGCGGTGGTAGTCTGGGCCTCCCCTCGATGATCCTCGACATCGGCCTCTTCCTGGGCGGCCTGGTGGTCCTCGTGACCGGCGGGCATGCCCTCGTGAACGGGTCCTCCGCGCTCGCTCGACGGCTGGGGCTGTCGCCGCTCGTGATCGGTCTGACGGTGGTGGCCTGGGGCACGAGCGCCCCGGAGCTCGCGGTCAGTCTGGGTGCCGCTCTCGACGGCCGGGGAGAAATGGCCCTCGGCAACGTGGTCGGCAGCAACATCATCAACATCCTCGGCGTGCTCGGCGCGGCCGCGCTCTTCACACCGCTGGTGGTCTCGAGGCGGCTGGTGTGGCGCGACATACCGATCCTCGTCGCCCTGTCCGGGGCGGTCTTCGTGCTGGGCTACGAAGGGCATCTCGGGCGAGCGGAGGGTGGGCTGCTGTTCCTCGCCGGCGTCGGGTACACCGTGCACACCATCCGGGGTGGTCGGCGCGTGAGCGTCGCGGTGTCTGACGAACGCCCGCGGGCAGAGGTTCGGCTGCCTCGCGCCAGCCTCCTGGTCGCGGTGGGGATGCTCCTGCTCGTGGTCGGGGCGCGCTGGATGGTGAGCGCGGCGACGACCTTCGCCCAGGCCCTGGGCGTGAGCGATCTCGTCGTGGGCCTGACGGTGGTCGCGGTCGGCACATCACTGCCCGAGGTCGCCGCTTCGATCGTCGCCGCGCTGCGGGGGCAAAGAGACATGGCGGTGGGAAACGTCATCGGCAGCAACATCTTCAATATCGTGAACGTGCTCGGCCTCACCGCCCTCCTTGCGCCCCAGGGCGTGCCGGTGCCCGAACCGGCGCTTCGATTCGACCTCCCGGTGATGATCGTGGTGGCGGCGGCCTGCCTCCCGATCTTCTTCACCGGGCATCGGATCAGCCGGTGGGAGGGGGCGCTGTTTCTCGGCTACTACGCCGTCTATCTCCTTTTCGTCGTTCTGCAGGCGGAGCAGCACGGGGCGCTGCCGGCTTTCAGCCGGGCCATGCTCTTCTTCGTGATCCCGCTCACGGTGGCGACGATCGGCGTCGTGGCCTGGCGCGAGCTTCGGCGGCCAGGGCGCACCTGAGAGGCCGGCGGCCGTCACGGTCAGGTCGACGCGGGCGGGGCCGGCATCGCCCTGCGGGCGTCTCGACGCAACGACCACAGCAGAAGCGGCGGCGTGCCCATCGTCGTCACCACGACCATGAACACCGCGGCAGCATAGGTCTCGCTGCTCACCACGGGCTCACCGCCGAGCATGAGCTGGGCACCGATCCCGGCGAAGATGAGCCCGACCTCCCCCCGCGGCATCATGCCGAGCCCGATGGTGATGCCCGAAATGCCTGGCGGCGCGCCGAGACCACAGACCCATTTGCCGATCACGGCAGCGACCGTCAGAAGCAGGGCGAAGCTCATGACACCGGGCTCGAGGAACTGGTCGAGCTCGACGAGCATGCCCATCCGCACGAAGAAGACCGGCACGAGGAGAGCTGTGAGAGGGCGGAGGCTCTCGTGGAGTGGAGTGTCGCCACGCTTGACGTGGTCCTCGAAGTGGACGTCTTCGAGGACGAGCCCGGCGGCAAACGCCCCGACGATCGGGGCGAGCCCCGCTTTGTATGCAAGCCAGGCGAGCCCGAAGCAGAAGCTGAGCGAAAGGGCCTGCACGAGACCCTTCGACTGTATCGCGAGGGCATGGCGGAAGAGTCGGGGAGACACGGCGGAGCCGATGGCCACGGCCAGGACCAGAAACGCGAACGCCTTGACGACGATGAGGGCGATGCCGCCGGCCTCGAGTGCGACTCCGCTGGCCACGGCCTGGATGACGCCGGAGATGATGGCGAGCACGACGAGCCCGAGGACGTCGTCGATCACCGCGGCGCCGAGAATGATGCGGGCGGCGGGCGTCCGGATGGCGCTGGCGTCCTGGAGGACCCGGGCGGTGATGCCGACCGACGTGGCGGCCAGCATGGCTCCGACGAAGGCGTGGGCCATCCAGGAGTCCCCGGGGTGGATGAGCTGGCCGACTCCGTAGCCGAGCGCCATGGGAGTGACGACGCCCAGGAGCGCGACGACCGTGGCGGGGAGGCCCACCGCCAGCATCTCCTTGGGTGTGGACTCGAGGCCGACGTCGAAGAGGAGGAGTATCGCCCCGAGCTCGGCAATGACGGCAAAGGTCTCGCTGGCCGAGAGAGCGGCGAGGCTGGGGCCTCCGAAGAGCACCAGGTTGCCGAGGAGGATGCCGACGAGAAGCTCGCCGAGGACCGCGGGCTGGCCGACCCGGGCGACGAGCGCACCGGCGAGCTTGGCCCCGGCGAGGACGAAGGCGAGAGCGAGAAGGATCTGGGCCTGCTCCTCGTTCGCCCCTGCAGACGCAAGGACGGCGGGCAGAATCGCCATGAGAGCCCGCAGTCTAACACCCGCGGTGCTTCGCCCACGGGATGTGGTATAGGTGGTGTCCGCCAGCCACGAAGGTCCCGTGGGGAAGGTCCGGGCCGCGGCGGTCAGGAGCCTCATGAGCGATTTCCACCAATTCGGTCCCGTCACCGCCATCCCGCTGCTGGCGGCCCGCGACCCGGAGGAGATGGAGCAGCGCCTCGAGGAGCTGACCGAGCGATTCCCCGTGTCGCTGGTCATTCCCATGATCCCCAGCGAGATGGATCGGCCCGCCCTTGGTCGAATCCTGGACGAGCTGTGCCAGGTGAAGTGGATCGACACCCTCGTGGTCTCCCTGAATCGGGCCACCCTGGAAGACTACCGGCGCGCCCTCGAGTTCTTCGATCGCTACCAGGGACGCAAGATGATGCTGTGGAGCGAGTCGCCGGCGGTCTCGGCCTTCGTGTCGGACATGGCGGCCGCGGGGCTCTACACGGGCGAGACCGGGAAGGGGCGCGCGTGCTGGCTGGCCATAGGGCTCATCCTCGCCGAGGATCGCACCTCCTACATCGCTTTCCAGGATGCAGACGTCATCAACTACACACGCTGGATGCTGGGTCGCCTGGTGCTCCCCGCCATCGAGCCCACCGTGGATTTCGATTTCGTGAAGGCCTACTACGGCCGGGTCTCCGATCGACTGCACGGGCGGGTGACCAGGCTCCTGCTGACGCCGCTCCTGGGAGCCTTCACGAGGCTGATCGGCCCGGACCCCTACATCCGCTACCTCTCCTCGTTCCGCTACGCCCTCTCCGGAGAGTTCACCATCAAGCGCGACCTTGCCGAGCAGGTGCGGCTGCCCTGCGATTGGGGTCTCGAGATCGTGACGCTCTTCGAAGCGCTCCGGCACCGCGCTCCCGGGCGGCTCTGCCAGGTCGAGATCGCCGAGCGCTACGACCACAAGCACCAGGACCTTTCCGGGCAGGACCCGACCCAGGGGCTCAACCGGATGGCACGGGACGTCATCAAGCACTTGCTGAGGACGCTGGCCGCAGCAGGGGTGAACCTCGCGCCGGGGCTGCTGATGAGCCTTCTCGCAGCCTACCAGCGCCAGGCGGAAGACGCGGTCAGCGATTCGTATGCCGTCGCGGTGGTCAATCACCTGCGGTACGACCGACATGGCGAGGAGCAGAGCGTCCAGGTGTTCGCCGAGGCACTGCGGGCGTCGGTCGACGAGTTTCTGGCCGACCCTCTCGGGCCGCCGCTGGTGCCCAACTGGTCGCGGGTGTGGGCGGGCGTGCCCGACGCCAGCGCGCGGCTGCTCGCCGCCGTCGAAAGGGGAGAGGAGCCCCCGAGCGGGGTCCGACGGTGAGCCCCCAGGACGGCACGCGCCTGGTCATCACCGATCTGGACGGCACACTGCTGGACGGGGAGACCTACGACGTGCGGCCGGCACAGCCCGGGCTCGACGCCCTGCGCGAGCGTCGGGTGAGCCTCGTGCTTTGCAGCAGCAAGACCCGAGCGGAGATGGAGCCTCTCGCCCGCGAGCTGGGGCTCGACGCCCCGCTCATCGTGGAGAACGGTGGCGCCATCGTCCTTCGCGCGCGGATGCTCCCGTTCCTCCCTCCCGGCGGGCGGCAGGATGGCGACCACCTGGTCGTTCCCCTGGGCAGCACTCGCGCCGTCCTCCTCGCCGCCCTCGAAGAGGTGGCGGAGGAGGCCGGGGTCGCGGTGCGGTCGTTCTCGGCGATGACGCCGGGAGAGCTCGCGAAGCGGACTGGCCTCGACCCGGAGTCGGCGGCGCGGGCGCTCAAGCGCGAGTGGGACGAGCCGTTCGTCGTAGAGCCGGAAGGGGACGGGGCCACGACCCTGCGCCTCGAGGAAGCGGCCCGGCGGAAGGGTCTTCGGGTGACTCACGGAGGCCGCTTCCACCACCTGACCGGAACCAGCGACAAGGGGCTCGCCGTCCGCATGCTTCTCAAGCTTCTCCCGGACGACCCAGGCGGGCGAACCGTGGGGCTGGGAGATGCGGCGAACGACTTGCCGATGCTCGAGGCGGTGGACCGGCCGATCGTCATGCCCCGAAGAGACGGCACGGTCGACGCCGCCCTGGCGGCCGCGCTGCCGGGGGCAGAGTGCGCCCCGGCCCCCGGACCGGCAGGCTGGTCTGCGGCCATCCTCGGCGTGTTGGCCGGAGAGTCGCTCCCACGGGTCCCCGCATGAAGAACGGCGACGTCCCCCTCGAGCCACGCGTCATGCGGCAGCTCGAGGACCTCGGCACCGTCGATCTCCTCGTGGGCATCCCGAGCTACAACAACGCGGACACGATTGCCCATGTGGTGCGGGCCGCCGCGGCCGGACTCGCCAAGTACTTCCCGGGGCGATCGGCGGTGATCGTCAACTCGGACGGAGGTTCTAGCGACGGAACCGCAGAGGTCGTGGCGAAAACGGAGCTCCAGTCGCCAAGCGCGATCCTCGTGTCCCACCCGGTGAGCCCGGCGCACAAGATCGTGACCCCGTACAGTGGGATACCGGGCAAGGGCAGCGCCTTCCGCACGGTGTTCGCCATCGCGGAGAGGCTCGAGGCCAGAGCCTGCGCGGTGGTCGACTCCGACCTGCGCAGCATCAGGCCGGAGTGGTTCGAGCTTCTCCTCGGCCCGATCGTCGCCCAGGATTTCGACTACGTGGCGCCGATGTACCTCCGGCACAAGTTCGACGGAACGATCACGAACTCGATCGTCTACCCGCTCACCCGGGCGCTCTACGGTCGGGAGGTGAGGCAGCCGATCGGGGGGGAGTTCGGTTTTTCCGGGCGACTCGCCGGGCACTACCTGAAGAAGCCGGTCTGGGAGAGCAACGTGGCCCGTTTCGGCATCGACATCTGGATGACGACCACGGCGATCGCCGACGGCTTCAAGGTGTGCGAGAGCTTCCTCGGGGCGAAGATCCACGACCCGAAGGATCCCGGCGCCGACCTGGCGGACATGCTGGTGCAGGTCGTCTCCGCCGTCTTCGATCTGATGGAGACGTACGAGGACCGATGGAAGGAGGTCGAGGGCGCAGAGGACGTGCCGCTCTTCGGTTTCCCCCACGACGTCGGCCTCGAGCCGGTGAAGGTGAACGTCGGGCGGATGGTCCGGATCTTTCGCCAGGGAGTCCGGGACCTGGCCGAGGTCTGGGCCCGGGCGCTGGACGAGGCGACCCTTGCGGAGGTGACGGCGCTGGGCGACGACGACCGAGAGGCGTTCTGCTTCCCGGACTCCCTGTGGGTGAGAGTCGTCTTCGACTACGCCCTGGCGTACCGGCAGCGGGCGCTGAACCGCGAGCAGCTCTTGCGCTCGCTCGTGCCGCTCTACCTGGGGCGCACCGCCTCGGTCGTCGTGCGGAACATGGACAGCGGGGCCGAAGAGGTCGAGGCCTCGATCCGGGCCCTGGCCGACACGTTCGTCGGGGAGAAGGGCTACCTGCGCGAGCGCTGGACGTGAGCGCTTCGCTGGCGAGGAGGACGCCATGAAGGAGATCTTCGAGGAGGTCATCAACACCACGCTCGCGGAAGTCGGCGCGCGGTTCCAGGACTTCGTCCCGAACCTGCTGGCGATGCTGGCCCTCCTGACGATCGGGATCCTGGCCGCGGTGACCCTCCGCGTTTCGGTGGGCTTCGCGCTCAAGTGGATCTCCTTCGATCGCTTCTCCGAGAGGACCGGCATCAGCACCGTGCTGCGAAAGGGAGGCATCCGGGCCGCCCCCTCCCGGGTCCTGGCCCTCACCCTCGCGTGGCTCGTCCTGGCGGTGTTCGTGCTCCTCGCGGTGGCGGCGCTCGACCTGACCGCTGCGGTGAACCTCGTGAACCAGGCCTTCGCCTACCTCCCACATCTCCTCGTGGCCCTCGCGCTCGTTCTTCTGGGCAGCCTCGTCGCCGGCTTTGTCCGCCGCAGCGTCCTGATCGCCGCGGTCAACGCGGGGGTGCCGTCGGCCAGGCTCCTGGCGGGGGGCGCGCAGGTGGCCGTTCTCGTCCTCTTTGCAGCCATGGCCCTCGAGCATCTGGGCCTGGGCCGCCAGGTGATACTGACCTCGTTCAGCATCGTGTTCGGCGGTGTCGTCTTCGCTCTCGCGCTGGCATTCGGGCTCGCGGGCCGCGACATGGCCAGGGAGACCCTCGAGAGGATGAGATCGCGCCAGACCGAGGAGGACGACGAGCTGAAGCACCTCTAGGAGCTCGTGGCGGCTTGCGAGACCTCTGCCCAGGCTCTCGAGGTTGCTAGCTCTGGATCTTCCCCAGCGCCTGACGCAATGCCTCTCGAAAGTCGTCGTCGAGCATCTCGTTGTGGAGTTGCTCGTCCGTGGCGTCGGGCGAGAGGTATCGACCCTGGCCCAGGACTTTCTCGATGAGCGGCACGGCCTTGCTGGCGCGGGGCCCGAGCGCGCCGAGGGACTTCGTTGCCGCGATGCGCACGGTCCAGTTCGAGTCGGTCCGCAGGAGATAGATCAGTATGTCGAGTCCTTTCTCCCTGTCGAGGATGAGATCGCGCGCACCGCGGGCCCGAACCGCCGGGTCGCTCGAGCGCGTCCTTCTTCGGGCGTTCTCGATCCGGGCTCGCGTCGCCGCTTTCTGCTGCCCCGCCTGAAAACGCTCCATCTGCTCCGCTCGCTGCAGCAGCCCCTTGTCGAGCTGATCGATGTACTCAGCGAGGCGCGGGTCGGAACGACCCGCCGCGATCATCTTCTTCTCGAAGGCACGGGCGTTCTCCAGGTCCAGCTTGTAGATGTAGGCCAGGGTGATTCCCCAGTAGGCTTCGGCCGCGAGGGTGTCGTCGAACTCCGCGCCCTTCTTGTACCAGGCGATGGCTTCGTCGTACTCCTTCATCTCCGTGTAGGCCCACCCGAGACCCAACGCCGCCTGCACCTGCTTCGGCTCGATCTCGAGCGCCTTGCGGTAGGCGGCGATCGACTCGGTGGGCTCGTCCCGGCTGCGGTAGACCCATCCGAGGTTCACCCAGGCATCCTCCTTCTCGTAGCCCGGGGTTTCGACGACCTTCTTGAGCTCTGCGAGCCCGCCGTCGAGATCGCCACTCATCCCGAGGAGCAGGCCATGGGTCGAGCGGTAGCCGACGCTCTGAGGAGCCAGCTCCACGGCCCTGCCGTAGGCGTCGGCCGCGTCGTCGAGCCGGTCGCTGAACTGGTAGGCCCGCCCGAGGAGTGCCCAGCCGTCGGCGTTGCCGGGCAGGCCTTTTAGCGCGCTCTCGAGGTAGCCCAGGGCGGCCGCGTGGTCGCCCTCCCGCTCCGACATCTCTCCGAGGAGCATCTGGATCTGTGGGCTCGTGGGGTTGTCGGCGGCGGCCTTCTTCGCCTCCTCCATGGCGGCGTCGCGATTGCCGCGAGCCAGCTCCGCCTCGATCAGCGCCAGGCGGGCGGGGGCGAAGCCTGGGTCGAGCTCCAGCGCCCTCCTGTAAGAGCGGGCGGCCAGATCGACCTGGCGGTTGGCCTCGAAGATACGACCCACCGCGGTCTGCGTGATCGGGTTCGCCGGATTGAGAAAAGCGCCCTGCTGGGCCTGGGCGATGGCTTCGCCCCAGTTGTTCAGGTTCTCGGCGAGGAGGGCTTCGCCCAGGATTGCGAAGCCCTCGCCGAAGGTCTCGTCGAGCCTGGTCGCCTGGCGTCCGGACGCGACCGCGTCCTTGGGCTTCCCCAGGGCGATCTGCACCCTGGCCAGCCGCGAGTACGCGAGCGCCGACCGGGGGTCGAGCTCCACCGCCTGGCGCAGGGCCTGCTCTGCCTCGGCGTTGCTGCCGAGGGCGAAGAGGGCCTCTCCCCGAGCGGTGTGCGCGGGTGCGCTTCTAGGACCGGTCGCGACCGCCCGGTCGGCGGTCTCGAGGGCGCCGGGGCCGTTTTGGGTGCGCACCTGGGCGCGGGCCCTCGCCGCCAGCGTCGTGGCGGTGGCCCCGGCCTCGACCGCCCGGTTCGCCAGGTCGAGGGCGTCTTGCCCCGTGCCCGTCCGCAAGGCGAAGGTCGCGGCTGCGGCCAGGACGTCGGGACGCACGGCCGGGCTGGCGGTGGCTTGGGCCCGCTCGTAGGCGGTGGCGGCCTCCTCGAGATTGCCCAACCGTTCCTGCAGCCGGCCGAGTGCGAGGTAGCCCACGGCGCCGGCCTCCTCGGCGGCCTTCGTCAGGGTCTGGACCGCTTCGTCGGGCTTGCTCTCCTCGATCTGCTCGTGGGCTTTGTCGATGGCCTTGTCGAGCTTCGATTGGGCCCAAAGGGGACTGGCAAGCAGGGCCGCGACGAGCGACATGGCTGGCAAATGGGGCATGGCGAGCCTCCTCTCGGTCGCTTCCTAACACTTATCACACAAACGAGCCGCACTCGCACCCAAGCCACGGTCTCCTGGCGAAGCACGCCGGCGGGAGATCACGGGGCAGGCCCCGGCCGCGGAAGCGACGGTCTGCTAGAATCCGCCGATCGACGCA
>CAXMOH010000044.1:0-4317 GCA_964194855.1 uncultured Hyphomicrobium sp. | reverse complement strand
CGCTACCGACACGAAGCTCGACCGCGAGGTCGCGATCAAGCTCCTGCCCGAGGCCTTCGCCGACGACCCGGACCGCCTGGCCCGTTTCGAGCGCGAGGCGAAGTTGCTGGCCTCCCTCAATCACCCCAACATCGCTCACGTCTACGGCTTCGAGAGCGCGACACTTTCCGACGGCTCCCCCGCGCACTTCCTGGCCATGGAACTGGTCGAGGGTGAGGACCTGGCGGAGCGGCTGAAGCGGGGTGCAATCCCGGTCGATGAGGCCCTCGAGGTCGCGAAGCAGATCGCCGAGGGGCTGGAGGAGGCCCACGAGAAGGGCATCGTCCACCGTGACCTCAAACCCGCGAACGTCAAGCTGACGCCGGACGGGAAGGTCAAGGTCCTCGACTTCGGTCTGGCGAAGGCGTACGCCGGCGATTCCCCAGACGGCTCCTCGGCCGACCTCTCGCAGTCGCCCACGCTCGCCCACAGCGGCACCCAGGCCGGCGTCATCCTCGGCACCGCCGCCTACATGTCGCCCGAGCAGGCGCGCGGCAAGCCGGTCGACAAGCGGGCCGACACCTGGGCCTTCGGGGTCGTGCTGTGGGAGATGCTGACCGGCCGGGGACTCTTCGCCGGCGAGACGGTGAGCGACGTGCTGGCCGGAGTGCTCAGGGCCGAGGTCGATCTCGCCACGCTGCCGGAGTCGACGCCGCCCGCGACCCGCCGGCTGCTGCACCGCTGCCTGGAGCGAGACCCGCGGCGGCGACTGCACGACATTGCCGACGCGCGCATCGAGCTCGAGGAACCGACCGGACTGTCCCAGGACCGGGAGCTCGCCCTGGTGAAGGCGAGGCCCCGAAGCCGCGTTCGCGGTGTCGGCGTTCTGCTTCTCGTTGCGGTTGGTGCGTTCGCAGCTGGATGGTGGATCGAGCGGGACCCGGCGCCCAGCCCGGGCGCCCGCGACCTCGTCTTCGCGGTCCACCCTCCCGGGGACGGGCCGGCCGTTGTCGGCGATCTCGCCTTGTCGCGGGACGGGCGCCGCCTCGTCTTCAGGTCGAGCAACAACCCGAGTCTCCTGGTTCGCGACATGAGCGACGTCCAGACCCGGCCGATTGCGGGAACGATCGGCGCTGAGCATCCCTTCATCTCTCCAGACGGCGAGTGGGTGGGGTTCTTCGCCGATGGCAAGCTCAGGAAGGTCGCCTTCGAGGGCGGTGATCCGATCACGATCTGCAACGCCCCGGGGGACGGGCCAGGGGCGGGGTGGGGCCTCGATGGCTCGATCTATTTCACTCCGACGTACCCCTCCGGGCTCTTCAAGGTCGATGCGAGCGGGGGCGCACCCGTTCAGCTCACGACGCCCGATCGAGGGCGCGGCGAAGCCGGGCACATGTGGGCGGATCCCCTGCCCGGCGGAACGGCCCTGGTCTTCACGGTCTTCGGCGGATCGGGCATGAACGGGTCGAAGCTCGCCGTGCTGGACCTGGAGTCGGGGCGGTACGAGGTCCTGCTGGAGGGGGCCGGGGCACGGTACGTCGCGAGCGGGCATCTCGTCTTCTACCGGCGCGGCGCCCACTACGTCGTCCCGTTCGATCCCGTGGCCAGGAAGATCACTGGAGCCGCGCGAGCCGTATTGCGGGACGTGAGACGCCCCGACCCGACCGGAGAGAGCCTCCAGCTCTCGTTCTCCGATGACGGCCAGCTCGCGTACGTGCCGGGCGACGCGCCGAAGAACGCGAGAGCGTCCCGGCTGGCGTGGGTTTCCCGGGACGGCGCCGTGGAGCCGTTGCCTTTCGAGGGCGTCCACTCGCGCGGCAACCTGAGACTCTCCCCGGACGGGCAGCGCGTGGCGGTCACACGGTGGGCCGACGGCGAGACGCAGATCTGGATCTACGACCTCGCTCGCGGCACGCAGGAGAAGCTGACCCGCGAGGGCGTCCATCATGGCCCCGCCTGGCATCCCGACGGGAAGCATGTGGGCTACACCTCGCTGATCGAGGGTACCTACGACATCTGGTGGAGCGCGGTCGATGGGTCGCTGCCTCCCGCAGCGCTGATCGCGGGCGACGGGGACGAGAGCACCATACAGTGGTCCCCCGACGGTCGCTCGGTCGTCTTCCAGGTGTACTCCGAGCAGACCGGGCCGGACCTGGAGCTGCTCTCACTGGCAGCTCCGGAGCTGCGACAGACCCTGGTCGCGACTCCCCTGTTAGATTCCGACGCCAGCCTGTCCCGTGACGGGAAATGGCTCGCCTACCGCTCGGGCGACGCCCTCTACGTCTCTGCGTTTCCTGGCATGGGGGCCCGCACGTTGATCAGCCAGGGCGCCAACACCCCCCGCTGGTCCGGGGCGACGCACGAGCTCTTCTTCATCAAGGGCGACGAGTTGATGGCGGTTCGCTCTGCATCGCGCGGCGAGTCGTTCGAAGTGGAGCCGCCACGAGCCCTCTTCAAGGCACCAGGCGCGAGCTTCGACGTCGCGGCCGACGGGCAGCGTTTCCTGTTCTTCCTTCCACTCGCAGGACAGGCCATGAGCGACGAGATTCACGTCAGGCTGAACGGGTTCGAGGAGTTGCGGAATCCGACCGGGAACAGGGAATGATCGGCTCCGCCCTCTCGCACTACCAGATCACCGCCCGGCTGGGCGCGGGTGGAATGGGCGAGGTGTACCGGGCCAGCGACACGAAGCTCGGTCGCGACGTGGCGATCAAGGTCCTCCCAGCCGAGGTGGCGCAGGATTCCGAGCGCCTGGCCCGTTTTGAGCGTGAGGCGAAGCTGCTCGCCTCCCTCAATCACCCCAACATCGCCCACGTCTACGGCTTCGAGAGTGCGACGCTGGCCGATGGCTCCTCCGCTCACTTCCTGGCCATGGAGCTCGTCGAGGGCGAGGACCTGGCGGAGCGGCTGAAGCGGGGAAGGGTTCCGGTCGACGAGGCCCTCGAGATCGCGAAGCAGATCGCCGAGGGGCTGGAGGAGGCGCACGAGAAGGGGATCGTCCACCGCGACCTCAAGCCCGCCAACGTCAAGCTGACGCCGGACGGGAAGGTCAAGGTCCTGGACTTCGGCCTGGCCAAGGCGTACGCGGGCGACCCCGCGACTGGCTCTTCCGCGGACCTCTCGCAGTCCCCCACACTCGCCCACAGCCTCACGCAGGCCGGCGTCATCCTTGGCACCGCGGCCTACATGTCCCCCGAGCAGGCGCGCGGCAAGCCGCTGGACAAGCGCGCGGACATCTGGTCGTTCGGTGTCGTGCTCTTCGAGATGCTGACGGGGGCGCGGCTCTTCGCGGGAGAGACGGTCAGCGACACGCTCGCCGCCGTGCTGAGAGAAGACATCCCGTGGGGCCGACTGCCGGCAGAGACGCCCGGCAGCCTCGTCTTCTTGCTGAGACGCTGCCTGAACCGAGATCCTCGGGAGCGGCTGCGCGACATCGGTGATGCCTGGCTGCTGGGCGACGACGCGCCTTCGGGAACGAACCGTGCGGCGGCACCTGCCTCGAAGCTGCCCTGGGCGCTCGCCGCCGTGATGACGGTCGTGGCGCTCGCCGCGCTGGCTCTGTTGATCCCGCACCTCAGGGAAACCACCAGGCCGGTGGCCGCGGTTCGCTTCCAGGTGGCGTGGCCAGGCGCCGAGGCGGAGGAGGGGGCGCTCTCGCGCGCATACTTCGCGCTGTCTCCCGACGGGCAGTCCCTGGCCCTGGTGCAGGGCCGCTTGTGGGTTCGTCCACTCGACGCCACTGCGGCCAGAGTCCTCGAGCGAACGGACGGCGCCAGCTACCCCTTCTGGTCGCCCAATGGGGCGTGGATCGGATTCTTCGCCGACAACGAGCTGAAGAAGATCGAGCTGAGCAGCGGATCCGTCCGGACGATCTGCCCGGCCACGCGCGGACGGGGCGCGACCTGGAGCAGGAACGGGACGATCGTCTTTGGCATGACCGACCAGGGCGGCAGGCTGTGGCGCGTGCCCGAGGAGGGCGGGACACCTGTCGCGGTCACGACCCTGCCCGAGGACTCGGACGCGTTCGACGGACATCGGTACCCGCAGTTCCTGCCCGACAGCGACCATTTCCTCTACCTCTTCCTCACGAGTGCAGAGGCGGCTCGCGGAGTGTACGTGGGATCGCTCGACGGCTCGAAGCCGGTACGAGTGCTGGACACGCAGGAATCCACCCTGTACGCCCCGGCGACGTCTCCGGGCCTTCCTGGGCACCTGCTCTTTCGCCGGGATGGGGCCCTCATGGCACAGGGGTTCGACCCCGAGCGCCTCGAAACCGTGGGGCCGATAGTTTGGGTGGCCGACGGCGTCGGACGAGCGGGCAACACTGGCCACGGGGCC
>CAXMOH010000043.1:0-6176 GCA_964194855.1 uncultured Hyphomicrobium sp. | reverse complement strand
GTTCTCCTCGATCATGAGGCTTCCGAAGTCGTTGGCACCGAAACGGAGCGACAGCTGGCCGATCTTGGAGCCCTGGGTCACCCACGAGGCCTGGACGTTCGGGAAGTTGTCGAGGACGATCCGGGCCACCGCCAGCGTGCGGAGGTACTGGAAGGACGTGAGCTCGTCTCCGGCGAGGGCGGTGTTCTCGGGCTGGAAGGTCCAGCCTATGAAGGCCGTGAAACCCCCGGTGCGGTCCTGGAGGTCGCGGAGGTGGAACAGATGGTCGATCCGCTCTTCAAGGGTCTCCACGTGGCCGAACATCATGGTGGCCGTGGTCTTCATGCCGAGGCCGTGGGCGGCCTCCATCACCTCGAGCCAGTCCGCGGTCGAGCCCTTGGCGATGCCGATGATCTGGCGGACACGGTCCGAGAGGACCTCGGCTCCCCCGCCGGGGATCGAGTCGAGCCCGGCGGCCATGAGCCGGCGGAGTGTTTCCTCGACGCTCAGGCTGGACGTGCGAACAATGTGGTGCACCTCCGCCGGGGAGAGGCCGTGGACCCAGATCGGGAAGCTCGCCTTCATCCACTTGAAGAGCTCCTCGTAGTACTCGATCCCGAGATCGGGGTGCAGTCCTCCCTGGAGGAGGATCTGTCGGCCCCCGAGCGCCATCGTCTCCTCGATCTTCTCGGTGAGCTGGGTCTTGTCGAGGACGTACCCTTCCTTCGAGGGCAGATCGCGGTAGAAAGCACAGAAGGCGCACTGGGCAGTGCAGACGTTCGTGTAGTTGATGTTGCGGTCGATGATGTAGGTGACCACGGGCTCCGGATGGAGACGCCAGCGCACGGCGTCGGCCAGCATGCCGAGCTCGAGGAAGTCGCCCTCACGAAGGAGGTCCACCGCCTCTTCTCGAGAGACCCGCCCGCCGTCCTCGACCCTCTTCCTGACGACCTCAGTGATCTGCATGGAATCTCAGCTCCGGGAGACTGGGGGTGAGGTCCAGGGCGTGGGCCCGGCGATAGAACTCGCGCAGCCCGGCGATCTCGTCACCCTCCAGCCGATAGACGACGTTCGTGCGCAGGTAGTCCGCGTAGACCGCGGCGCGCTCGGCATCGCCGGCGGCGTGACGCGCGGCAATCTCCCCGAGCGCACCGCACCCCGCCAGCAGTGCCGACTGCAACCGCTCGACGCCCCTCGGCGTGACGACGCCCTGCGGCCCCGCCCAGAAGGCGTACACGAAGGGCAGCCCGGTGAGCCGGGTCCACTCTTCGCCCACGTCGAGCCGCGGGACGTCGGTCTTCTGGTCCAGCGCCGGATCGCCGATGAGCAGCGCGGCGTCGGCGGTCGCGAGCATGTCTTCGAGCCCGGGAGCCATGGGGACGTATTCCGGCTCCCGGTCGAGCCGCTCGCGGAGAAGGATCTTCAGGAGCGCCACGCTCGTGCGACTGGAGGTGTCGAGAGCCACCCGTCGGACATCCTCGAGGGGACCCGGATGGTAGAGAAGCACCGAGCGCACGGGACCGCGACTCCCCACGGCGATGCCGGGCACGATTGAATACTCGCCGAAGGCGTACTCGATCGAAGGGATCATTCCGAGATCCAGCTCCCCTGCGTGGAGACGCTGGGCGACGCGGGAGGGCACGTCCTGCTGCAGGCGAAGACCGGGCTCCGGCTCGAGCCCGTGGATGAGGGGCTGGGCGTTCAGGTAGGACACCGCTCCCAGGCGCAGCCGCGCCGCCGGCGCCCCTTTCGAGGGCAAGCGCAGCGGGATGGACGCCGTGGCGCTCACCACTCCTTGACCACGTTGAAGAGGGTGTCCCGCTCGACCGGGCGCCGCCCCGCCTCGCGAATGAGACGCACCAGATCCTGCACGGTCATCACCTGGGGCGTCGAGGCCCCCGCGTCGTGGGCGATCTTCTCTTCGGTCACGGTGCCGTCGATGTCATCGGCACCGAACGAAAGGCCGACCTGGGCCAGGCGGGGCGTGATCATGATCCAGTAGGACTTGATGTGGGGAAAGTTGTCGAGGAGCAGCCGCGCCACGGCGATGGCCTTCAGGTCCTCGAAGCCCGTGGTCTCCGGCAGCTTCATGGCGGGCGCCTCCCACGGCTGGAAGGCCAGGGGGATGAACGTCACGAACCCGTCGGTCTCGTCCTGGAGCTCACGGAGCCGCACCAGGTGGTCGACCCGGTCCTCGATCGACTCGACGTGGCCGTAGAGCATGGTGGCGTTCGAGGGGATGCCCAGGCCATGGGCCTTCCGCATCACGTCGAGCCACTCCTCGGCGTCCGCCTTGCCCTTGATGATCTTGTCCCGCGTCTCGCTGGCAAAGATCTCCGCCCCGCCACCCGGCATCGAGTCCAGCCCGGCCTCCTTGAGCTCGGTCAGGACCTGCTCGCAGGACATCCGGTAGAGCCGCTGGAAGAAGAAGATCTCGACCGCGGTGAAGGCCTTGATGTGGACGTCCGGCCGGATTCTCTTGATGCCCTTCATCATGTCGATAAAGTAGGACCACGGCAGATCGGGGTGCAGCCCCCCGACGATGTGGACTTCGCGGACTTGCTTCGGCAACCCGGAGACGTTCTTGAAGACGTCCTCCAGCGCCATGGTGTAGGCCCGCTCGTCCCCGCTCTTCGCGGCGAAGGCGCAGAAGTCGCAGGTGGCGACGCACACGTTGGTGTGATTGATGTGGGCGTTCCAGACGAAGTACGCAGCGTCGCCGTGCCGGGCCTCCCGGGCGTGGTTGGCCAGCCAGCCGAGCCCGAGGAGGTCGTGCGTGCGGTAGAGCACGAGGCCGTCCTCGTACGAGAGGCGGGTGCCTGCCAGGACCTTCTCGCGGATGGGTTCGAGAGCCGTATCGTGAAGTCGCGAAACGCTGACGGCTGTTGCCACTTGTCTCCTCGGGGGCCGTGCCGCGCGAGTCCCGTCATCGGCAGAGCCGGCGCACGCTGCGGCAGGTTCCGGCTAGATTAGCACCGGCCTCGCGAGCGGGCAACGCGCCCCGGCCAGCTCCTGCGAGCCTTGACCATCGAACGGTCACCGCTATACTTGAATCGGCACAAGCCCTTTGGCATGAAGCGACTGACGGCGCTCGGCGCGCTCTTCCTCTTGCTCGTCCTTCCCACCCAGAGCCCTCGCTGGCTCGACACGACGCCGGCCCCCCCGAGCGAGCCCCTGACCGTCTTCCACGGGAGCTTCGGCCGGAACGACAGCCTGGCGACGGTCCTCGCGGGACAGCTGTCTCCGGCGGGAGTCCACCATCTGGCCGAGGCCGCACGACCCGCCTACGACCTGGCCCGCGTGTCCGTGGGGCGACCCTTCGCCCTGGCGCTGGGGCCCGACGGTCTGCTCCGGGCGTTCACCTACGGGATCGACGAGCTGCAGACGCTGCGCGTGATCCGCCAGGGCGATGCTCTCGAGGCCGAGGTGCTCACCCGCACCTACGACACCCGCGTCGATGTGGTCGAGGGCGAGATCGAGTCCAGCCTCTTCGCCACCATCGCCACCATCGGAGAGCACGACCAGCTGGCCTTCGACCTGTCCGAGATCTTCGCGTGGGACATCGATTTCAACACCGAGATCCAGACGGGCGACGCCTTCCGGGTCGCGGTGGAGAAGCTCTCCCTCGACGACCGCTTCGTTCGCTACGGGCGGATACTCGCGGCGGTCTTCGCCCGGGGCGAGAGGACGCTGTACGCGGTGCGATACGACGGGGCCCAGGGGGTGGGCTACTACGACCCGGACGGCACACCTCTCAGGAAGGCCTTCCTTCGTTCTCCGCTTCGCTTCACGCGGATCTCGTCGCGTTTCACCAACAGGCGGCTCCACCCTGTCCTGAAGGTCCGCCGCGCTCACCCGGCCATCGACTACGCCGCGCCCACGGGGACGCCGGTCTCGGCGTCGGCCGACGGTGTGGTGACCCTCGCGGGAACGTGGGGCGGGCTGGGCCGGGCCGTTCGCCTGCGGCATGCGAACGGCTACCAGACGATCTACGGGCATCTGTCTCGCATATATGTGAAGCGCGGACAGCGAGTGACCCAGGGCCAGCGGATCGGCGCCGTGGGCAGCACGGGGCTCGCCACGGGACCGCACCTCGACTATCGGATGAAGCTGAACAACCGCTACGTCGACCCACTGAGGATCCAGCTTCCGGCGGCCGAGCCGATCCCCGAGGACGAGCTGCCGTCCTTCGGGGCGACGCGGACCCGCCACCTGGCGCTGCTGCAGCCCCCGCCCGATCCGTCCCGCGTCGCCCTGGCCGCCGACTGACCGATCGACGAGAGATGCTTCGTCGCACGCGCAGAGTCGATGCTCCTCCGAATGACTGGGAAAGGGTGTCATTCTCGAAGAGCGGGGCGTACACTGGACTCATGGGTCGTTGGGTGCTCGTTGCTCTCGTGCTCACGGCGCCGGTGGCGCGGGCCGAAGTCGTGGTTCGCGTCGCGGAGGAGCGAGTCGACGTCACCGCGACCGCGGCCCCGCTTGCCGACGTTCTGGACGGTCTCGCCAGACAGACCGGCATGGAGATCATCTACGACGGCAAGCCGCCGCGGCAGAGGGTGACCGTCGACCTCAAGGGCCGCTCCGCCGCGGAAGTCGTGCAGGGCATCCTCGAAGGCCAGGGTCTGAACTATGCCCTGGTGGCCGACCCGACGGGACTCCAGGTGCAGACCCTGATCCTGGCCGGCCCGGCGGGCAAGGGCTCCAGCACCGGTGGCTCCTCGCGCAGCCCCTCTCCGCTCTCCCGTCGGCCCCCTCTGCCGCCGGGAGCGCGCCCGGGCATGATGGACCCCGGCCTCGACGGCCTGGAGGACGAGGACTTCTACGACGAGTCCGACCTCATGGACGAAGAGCTGCTCGAGGACGAGCCGCCGCTGGACGAAGAAGGGCCGCTCGCCCCGGCGGCCGCCGTCCCCCCCCCGGGCTCGGGCGCGCTGCCCTTCCCGGGCGGCCAGCCTCGGGTGTATCCCGCCTCGCCGTTCACTCCGCAGCCGTCGTTCGGCCCCCCGCCTGGCCCTTCGGGCCAGGACGATCCGTAGCCGCAGTCGCCGTCCTGCTAGCGGGGAGCGGGCGGGGGTGCGGGCAACCCGCCCGGGATCGTGGGTGCGCCACCCGGGATGGTGGGTGCACCACTCGAGGTCCCGGGCGTGCCCGGCGCACCGGGCACGCCACGGGGGCGGCTCGGGCGGCCGACGTCCCGGGGCTGGCCGGGAAGGAACAGCCACTCGTTGTACTTCGTCCGTCCGTTGAAGACCCGGATGCTGTCGTCCTTGCTCGTGCTGGCCACGCCCTGGATCCCGCCGAGGGTGCCCGCCGGCTGAGAGAAGGCGGACTGTCGAGCCGGCGTGGGTGTCGGCGTGGGGCGAGTCGACGTGCGGCTCGAGGAGGTGCCCGGCGTCCCAGGCGGCCGGATGGGGTTGATGGACTCGCCCTGGCGAATGAAGCGCCACTTCCCGCCCTTCGTCATCGGGTCCTTGTACTCGCGGCGCAGGAACTTCCCCTTGACGAGGACTTCCAGCGACGGCGGGAGTGCGTTGCCGTTGCGCTGCTGGTATCGCTGGATGGCGTCGGCGATCTCGCCCCCGTGGGCAATGAGCTCCAGCTCCCGGTCGTTCTTCATGACGTAGCGCCACGACGGCATGGCCGCCGCCATCATGATCATCATGATCGTGATCGAAGCGAGGAGCGTCACCAGGGTGTAGCCGGCCTCCCCCCGTCTCATCGCGTGGCCCGCTCGTAGCGCTCGAGGACCCTCTTCACGTACTCGCGGGTCTCCTTGAACGGGGGAATCCCGCCGTGGCGGGCCACCGCCCCCTCGCCGGCGTTGTACGCCGCCAGGGCGCGGGAGAGGTCCCCGCCGTACAGAGTCAGGAGAGACCCGAGGTGGCGCACGCCGCCATCCAGGTTCTGGGCGGGATCGAGCGCGTCGGTCACGCCCAACGAGGCGGCGGTGGCGGGCATGAGCTGCATGAGCCCCTGCGCGCCCTTGGTCGAAACCGCCTTCGGCCGGAACGCCGACTCCACGCCCACGACGGCGAGCACCAGCTCCGGGTCGAGTCCATGCTTGCGGGCCGTCGCGATCGCCAGAGACCTGAGGTCGGTCCCCACCGGCCCGACCACCTCCTCCACGATCTCGTCGGGGACGAAGCCGCGAACGGTCTCCGGCGGGACGCCGATCTCTCCCCCGTCCTCGAGCA
>CAXMOH010000042.1:0-2518 GCA_964194855.1 uncultured Hyphomicrobium sp. | reverse complement strand
GGCTCGTGAAGGCCCCACGAACGGTCCTTTTCGGCACATGAACGGTCCTCGAAAGCCGTTGAACGGTCCTTTTCGACGCATGAACGGCCCCTTGTCGACCCCACATTCCCTTGACGTCCTTCTCTTGGCCGAGGCCTGCCTGGCGTCGCACCTCGCACGACACTATCCGACTCACTACATCAAGGCATCGGGCGAGGTGGACGTGGCCTATGTCGATGGCGGACGGTTCTGGCCCGTCGAGCTGAAGTGGACGCGGCAACTTCGGCCGAAGGACCTGGCGCAGGTCGGCAAGTACGAGAACGGCCTGATCGTGACGCGCCTCGATCACCCCGGTGAGATCGCAGGGGTTCCGACCCTCCCGCTGCCCGTATTCCTGTTTCGTCTTGGCCCGTCGCCGGTCACCGCGCCGGACCGGCTCTGAGTGCTGGTTGTTCTCATGGGCTGCCGATTTATCTCATGAGCTGCTGGTTCTTCCCGTGTGCTGCGGACGCTGCCGTCGCGCCTGGTGGGCCCCCGGGAAATGGCCCGATGTTCGGCTCCACATTCTTTGGCGTCCTCCATGCGGCGGCGTGTTGATCGCCTCGCGCCGGACGTGGATCCCATCCCAGTGCGCCCGGGGGAATGCCGGAGGTGGCCCACCCGTTAGCTCTTTCAGGTGCCCTCGCTCTTCCGCCGAATCCCGAGGCACGGCTCGCCACGAGAAAGGAAAAGAACATTGAGGACTTCGATGGTCGTGGGCCTGGTCGTGATCCCGCTGGTCCTCGGCGTGACCCCGACCGCGCAGGCCCAGGGGGTGATCGAGTTCACTGAGGAGCTCGATTTCGATCGACCCGAGGCCTGGGGGATGAAGTACTTTGCGTCGCTCAGCCTCCTCACCGGGATGGGGGTGCCCGAGCGGATGGGCGGCGGGGCGTTCGCCCTAGGATTCGAGGGCGGCTTCGTCCCGCAGCTCAGCGACGAGCAGCGCCTCATCGGCTTCAACGGGACGAAGCTCGAGGACGTCAACAAGACGAGCTTCTTCGGACGTCTCCGGGCCGCCATCGGGGTCTCCGACAACTTCACGCTGGACATCGGCTACACGCCGCCATTCGAGGTGGGTGGCGCCAAGCCCCACATCCTCGCCGTGGGTATCGGGCGTCCCTTCAACCTCTCGGAGAGCTGGCGGCTCGGCCTGCGGGCCTACGGGCAGTACGGCACGATCGAGGGAGACATCACCTGCAGCGCCGACGAGGTGGCGGCTGGGCCCGATCCCGAGCTCAACCCGTTCCTGTGTGAAGAGCCCTCCGAGGACAAGCTGAAGCAGAAGCTGATCGGTGGCGAGGTCTCCGTTGGCTACGTCGCCGGACGGTGGCGGCCCTACGCCGGGGCGGCCGTGAACTACATGGACCTCGACTTCCAGGTGAACGCCCGGTACGACGGGCTCGTCGACTCCACCCTTCAGCTCACCGACGGCGTGACGTTCTCCATCACGACGGGGCTCGGCGTCTCCCTCTCGGAGAGCTGGTACCTCTCGGGGGAGATCTTCTATTCCTGGCTCTCCATCAATCGTCCCCCCCCGGGGACGCCGACCGAGAACGACGGCTTCCTCAACGGGAGGTTCCTGGTTGCCTATCGGTTCCGGTAGTTCGCGCCGGGCTCTCGTGGCAGGGTCGCTCGTGCGAGGCGCGGTCTGCACCCTGGCTCTGACTGTGTCTGGGGCGGCCGTCTCCTCCGCCCAGCCTGAGGTGTTCGTCGTCGACCCGGAAGCCAGCCAGGTCCGAATCCACCTCGGACGCGCCGGCCTGCTGAAGTTCCTCGGCCACGAGCACGAGATCGACGCGCCCCTGGCCAAGGGCCGGATCGACGTCGACACGGCGGATCCGGCCCGCTCACGCGTGGACCTCTTCTGGAGCGCCCCACTCCTCGCGGTCGTCCCGGGCACCGAGCCCGAGAAGGACATTCCAGAGGTCGAGGAGCGGATGCGAGGCCCCGAGGTCCTCGACGTCGGGACGCACCCGGGGATCCGTTTCTGGTCCTTCGAGATCCACGTCGAGGAGGCCGACCCGGACGCCGGGGTCTGGCACCTCAGGGTCCAGGGAGGAGTCGAGCTGAAGGGCGCCCGTCACACCGTCGAGATCCCGATGGAGGTGCGCCGCGATGGCCCCACCCTCGTGGCGAGTGGCGACGTCGAGCTTCGGCTGCGGCAAGTTGGGGTCGAACCCCCTTCGGTGGGGGGCGTCGTCAACGTGAGCGACAAGTTCCGCTTCGTCTTCGAGATCCACGCACACATCCTGACGGCAGCGCCCGAAGCCACCTCGTCCGTGTCCTAACCCTTCGACCGCTCGCCCTCCCCGGTGCGCGCGCCTGAAGCGAGACGTCTACTCCTTTCGGTCAGCCTCGAGGATGTCGGCTGGGAGCCCGTTTTCCCTGATGAACTCCTGCGACCAGCCCTTGTTCACGTCGGTCATATCGAAGGCGCCGGCGAGGATGAAAGGCGTGTACTCGCGCTTGCGAGTCCGGTCCGGCGCGAGCTTCTCGC
>CAXMOH010000041.1:0-2893 GCA_964194855.1 uncultured Hyphomicrobium sp. | reverse complement strand
CCGCTTCGTCGGCGCGACAACCCTCGGGCCGTACGGCGACTTCATCGTGCAGGTGGACTGGACCGTCGGACAGATTCTGACCACACTCGACGGCCTGGAGATGACGAGGAAAACGCTGTTCGTCTACACCTCGGACAACGGGTCGTTCATGTTTCGAAGGGACGATCCCGATGCCGAGGACCACGTGAGCGATCCACGGATCCAGGCCTACCGGACCGACCACCACACCGCCAACGGCGCCTGGCGAGGCACCAAGGCCGACATCTGGGAGGCGGGACACCGGGTGCCCTTCTTCGTCCGATGGCCGGGCGTCGTGGCGCCCGGGAGCCGCAGCGACACGACGATCTGTCTGACCGACGTCTTTGCCACCGTCGCCGAGGCGGTCGGGGCGCCTCTCCCGGACGATGCCGCCGAGGACAGCTTCAGCCTGTTGCCCCTGATGCGCGGGAAAGCGATCCAGCGCGCTCCGCTCGTCCACCACTCGGTGAGCGGGATGTTCGCGATCCGGGACGGGCGCTTCAAGCTCGTCGCCGGCAACGGCTCGGGCGGACGAGAGAAGCCGAAGGGGGAGCCCTTCGTTCGGCCCTACCAGCTGTATGACCTCGAGGCTGACCCGGCAGAGCAGGAAGACGTCCTTGCAGAGCACCCCGAGGTGGCCCGGAGGCTCGAGGCGACCCTCGAGGGGCTCCGTTCGAGCGGGCGAAGTCGTCCGTAGGAGCCGGCCCGCGCCCTCAGGGTGTCGGCAGCGGCGGGTCGGCGATCTTCACGAGCTGCTTGCCGCGGTTCTTCCCCTCGAAGACTCGGCGAAGCGCGGCGGGAGCGTTCTCGAGCCCCTCCTGGACGTCCTCCTCGTGCTGGATCTTCCCCTCGCCCAACCACTTCGACAGCGACTCCACGGCCTCGCCGGCCCGGTCCATGTAGTCGAGGACGATGAAGCCCTCCATTCGTCCCCGCTTGACCAGAAGCGACAGGTAGTTTCGCGGTCCGGGCGGAGGGACCTTCTCGTTGTAACCGGCGATCGCGCCGCAGATCACCACCCGGCCTCGCATCGCGAGGCTGGCGAGGGCCGCGTCCAGGATCTCCCCTCCGACGTTGTCGAAGAAGAGGTCGATCCCGTCCGGACACAACGCCCGGAGCCGTCGGTCGACGCGCTCGGACTTGTAGTCGATCGCCTCGTGAAAGCCGGCCTTTTCCGTGAGCCATCGGCACTTGTCGGGTCCGCCTGCGATGCCCACGACGCGGCAGCCCTGGATCCTCGCGATCTGCCCGACCACCGAGCCGGTGGCCCCCGGCGGCACCGGAGACAACCACCGTCTCGCCCGGTTGCGGTCGACCGACCTCGAGCAGGCCGAAGTAGGCGGTGATGCCGGTGAGGCCGAGGACGCTCAGCGCGAGAGGAATGTCGGCACCCGCCGGGAGCGTGGAGAGAGGCAGGGAGCCTCCGCCGTCGCTCAGGAGGTAGTCCTGCCATCCGACCCCGCCCTGGACGAGCTGGCCCACCTTGAAGCCGTCGTGTCGAGACTCCACGACCTGGCCCGCACCGAACGAACGGATCACCTCTCCGATGCCGATCGCCGGGACGTAGGTGTCGCGGGCCATCCAGCCCCGCTGCGTGGGGTCGATGGACAGGCAGACGTTGCGGACGAGCAGCTGACCTTCGCCGACGGCGGGAACGGTCTCGTCGGCCCAGCTGAAGTCCGTCTCCTGCACCAGGCCGCGCGGTCTGCGCGCCAGGCGCCACTGTCGATTGATCGTCACGTGTCTCCCTCGTCGCCTTGCCTGTCCCAGGGTCGGCCTTTCGCCCAGAGTTCCACGGCGGCCTGGGCTTCGTCCAGCTGCCCGGTGAAGAAGTGGTCGCCCCCTGGGACGACGACGAGACTACGCCCGTCGGGCCAGGGCTCGACGAACGCCCTCAGCCGTTCCCCGGAACAGAACTGATCCTTCTCGCCCTGCACGAAAAGACGGGGCTTGCCCGCGACATCCAGGCCTTCGGGCTCGGCGACGAGGCTGGCGGGATAGCCGAGGAGGAAAGCGGCGCGAACGCGCTCGTCGTGCCGGCTCACCTGGAGGGCCACCACGGAGCCGAACGAGAAACCCCCGAGCAGGAGGGGCCGCCCCGAAAAGCGCCGCTCCATCTCGTCCAATGCGGCCCGGGCGTCGCCCTGCTCGCCCTCGCCGTCGTCGAACGTGCCTTCGCTTCGGCCCACCCCGCGGAAGTTGAAGCGGAGGACGGCGCAGCCCGCCGCCTGCAGGGCCTTCGCCACGCGGAAGACGACCTTGAAGTGCATCATCCCCCCGTGGAGCGGATGGGCATGACACACCACGGCAGCCGCCAGCGGGGCGGACGAGGGGGACATCAGGATGGCCTCGAGACGCCCGGCCGGGCCCTCGAGGTCGAAGGTCTCGTTCACCGCCACGCGGGCGATTCTAACCGGGCTGCCTCAGGCGCCGTCGGGAAGCGCCTCGGCAGCGTCGGCCCGAGCCCGCAGCAGGGCTGCCCGCGGCGGCGGCGTGTTTCGATTGGCCTCCTTGATGACCTGCACGGCGCCCAGCGCCCGCGCTCGGCCCACCGTGGCCTTGAGCAGGTGGCGCAGCGCGCTCTTCGGCGCCTCCTTCTTCACAGCGAGCTCGTCGAGGCACGCGAGCAGGCCACCGATGCCCAGCTGATAGCGCAGCGACAACGTGGCCACTCCGACGATGCTGCCGCTCTCCTCGGCGACCCGCACGAGAAAGTGGGGGTCGTTGATGGTCTTGCGGAACGTCTGGGCATAGGACACCGGCTCCGGGTAGTACCCCACGTCCTCGAGCAGGGTGAGGACGGCCACACCGTCCTGAAGCGACGCGGGTCGCACGTGTACGCCCATTTTCTCCTCCTGTCCCCCCGTGGCCACGG
>CAXMOH010000040.1:0-5334 GCA_964194855.1 uncultured Hyphomicrobium sp. | reverse complement strand
TTGAGAGCGTCGTCGAAGGTCTGCATCCCCTGAGACCGCCCGATCTGCATGGCCGAGGGGATCTGGAACGTCTTCTGGTCACGGATCAGGTTGGCCACGGCGAGGGTGTTCTTGAGCACCTCGAAGACCGCCACCTGCTTCCTCTTCTCTTTCGCCGGCAGGAGCTTCTGGGCGATCACGTACTTGAACGACTCGGAGAGGCCCGCCCGGACCTGCCCCTGCTCGTTGACCGGAAAGGAGGAGATGAGCCGGTCGACGGCCTTCGCGGCGGACGTGGAGTTGAGCGTGCCCAGAACGATGTGGCCGGTTTCCGCAGCGGTGAGAGCCAGAGAGACGCTCTCGTTGTCGCGAAGCTCCCCGATGACGATGACGTCCGGGTCTTCGCGGAGCGCCGCCCGGAGCGCCCGGGCAAACGACTTCGTGTCCGTGCCCACCTCGCGCTGGTTGATCAGGCAGTTCTTGAACGGGTGGATGAACTCCACCGGGTCTTCCATGGTGAGGACGTGGTCGTGGCGCGTCTCGTTGACGAGGTTCACGAGGGCAGCGAGAGTCGTCGATTTGCCCGAGCCGGACGGGCCGCAGACGATCACGAGCCCCTGGTGGTAGTCGGCGATCTCGGACAGCTGAGGCGGTAGCCCGACGTCGGCGATCGTCGGCGGCCTCTCCGGGATGACCCGGAAGACGGCGTTCAGCCCTTTCTGATCCACGAACACGTTGCCACGGTAGCGGCCCGCGTTGGGCACGAAGTGGCAGAAGTCGACCTGGTGAGTCCGATCCAGAGTCTCCTGCTGTCCGTCGCTCAGAATCTCGCGCAGAAGCCCCTGGGTCTGCGGGGCGGTGAACGGCTCACCCTGGGCGCGGACGAGGTCGGCGGCCAGACGGAGGACGGGTGGCTGGCCGACCGAGACGTGCAGATCCGAGGCCCCGGTGTTGCGCGCGGCGACGAGGAGCGCGTGGATCTTCGGCTGGTCCTGGCCGGCCCGGGCGGCGAAAGCGGCCTTCTTGAGGGCCTCCCCGTCGGCGAGGGGCTGTTGCGCGCGCTCCGCCATCTGCTGGGCCAGCTCCAGGGCCCGGGTGCGCACCGCACGGGACTCGTCGTTCTTGGCGACGTTCTTGACGAACTGGAGCATCTGGGGGTGGTCGAACTGGCCCAGGGCCTGGATCACCTCGATGCGCACCTCCGGAGCAGGATCCTGGAGCAGCTCGCTCAGTGCAGGGGCCGCCTTCACGTCTCCGATCCGGCCGAGTGCCTCCACGGCACTCCAGCGCGTCTCGGAGTCCTTCAGGGCTTCGACGAGGGCCGGCACGGCCTGCGAAGCCTCGAGGCGCCCCAGGGTTTCGGCTGCGGTGATCCGGATCCACCAGTCGGGGTCTTTCAGCAGCTCGATCGTGGCCGGGATGATCCGCGGGTCGTGGAAGGACGTGGCGACCTGCAGCGCCGAGGCTCGGACCTCCTCGTCGGGATCGTGGAGCAGCTCCACCGTCGGCTCGAGCAGGTCGTCGCCGAAGGCGCCCATCGACTCCAGGGCGCGGTCCCGGGCCCAGCCAGCCAGCGTCTTGGAAAAGACGAGGAATCGCTTGATCACCGCCTGGCGGTCCGGCATGCCCACGAGGATGTTGAGGACGGCCGAGCGCGTCCCCGCCTCCCCCGCGGCGATGAGCGGCAGCAGGCGGTCGGCAAACTCCGGCCCCTGGCCGGCAGCGGCGGTGGTCAGCGCCTTGACGAGGTGCTGCTGGGTCGCGTAGTCGACCAGGGGAAGCTGTTCGACGAGCAGGTCCACCGACCCTCTCGGGTCGTGCTGCGCAACCACCAGGAGCGCCTTGTCCTGGATGGCCTTGTCCGGATCCCGAGCCAGACGGTGCCAGTGCTGGAGCGTCCGAGCGTCGACCGTTCCGGTGGCAAGGCGTGCCACGAAGGCGCCACGGGACTCCGGCGCACCCGAAAGCGCCAGCTGCCAGAGCACCGGCTCGAGGGCGGGCGTGACCGGGGCCTCGAGGATGAGGCGCCGGACAACTTCCTGCACCTCGGGCTTGGCCGTGCCGAGCATCTTGGCGAGCCGCTGCTCGGTGCCGGGGATGCCCAGGGAGAACAGCGTCGCCGCCGCCGAGCGGATCGCGGGTTCGGGCTTGTTCTTGCACTCGGCCAGGACCACGTCCGCCGTCGCCGGATCCTTGAGGCGCTTCAGAATCCCCACGACCGCGTCACGGTACGCCCGGTCCGGACGGAAGAGCATCAGACCACGTCGGTGGCCCCAAGACCCTCCAACTGTCCCAGCTGTTCCAGGAGCTGGTCGCGCTCCTGGGTGCTGCCGTAGCCGTTGTCGGCCAACCTCTTCAGCAGGGCTTTCTGGTCCGATTGGAAGATCGCCATACCGAGGAAGTATAAGCGGGCTCCTGGGATGCAGTGAGTGGAGGGCACTCTCGCCAGGGGGTTAGCGGTCCCGGAAGCGATCTTTGCCGCGGTGATGGATCTGTCCATTTTTCGAGAGTGCGGGGCCCGGCCTCGGGGGGCTGGCTCCTCAGGTAGGACTCGAGACCATAAAGAGCCGGAACCCGTGGGGGGTGCCAGTTGCCGTAACTGTTTCTGTAGAGCCTCTCACCAACGGCGGGCGAACCCCTCGTCCAGAAGAACAGAAGTGATCGAGGATGCGCGTGATCAGGGTCGGTTCGGTAATTGAAGCCGATCACGCGCAGAGAGGGCGGGACCGGGATTTGTTGACGTGGTGCAGGACGAACTCCATGGCTGCTTCCCCGGCGAACACCCGTTCTCTGGTGAGGAGCCAGGAGGCCGGGCACCCGAGGCCGTAGTGGTCGACGCGAGGGTCATCGAGATCCCTACGCCCCGGTGGACGACCTACGACTCATCCCCGGCGTGGTTCGTGACGGGCTCGAGTGCGCCGGCCTCGATCCAGCGGGCGACGGGGCGCCAGACGCGGAAGGCGTCGAAGGTCAGGGCCTGTTCGCACTCGTTCACCGTGCGTCCGGCAATCAGTGCCGTCCACACCTGGCCTAGCAGCTCCTCGTCGTCTTCGCCGGGCACGTGGGGCCAGCCGGGGACCCGGGCGACGAGGGCGACGTCGCCCGGGACCAGGGCCTCGGCCAGGCGAAGCTCGTCGTGGCGCTGCATGCCTTCGAGAAGGAGGGCCGTCACATCGAGGCTCTCGCCCGGGTCGGAGGACGTCGCCGGTTCCTGGGGGACGAATGCAAACCGACCGGCGAACGGCCGCTCGAGGAGCTGCCAGACCGCGTCCCGGTCCGTGAGGTTCCCGGCCTGTGCCTCGATCACCAGGCCCCGATTGATGGCAAACCGGGCCGATTGTTCGCTGTCCGAGTCCGTGAGTGTGAGGATGCCCGTGGACTTCACATCGCCGAGCATCTGGAGCAGGGCCGGGAGGCCAAACAGGTCGAGATCGCCGTTTAGACCACCTTCAAGGGCAACACCGTGCGCCTCGCGAGCATGGAGGCTCCGGAGCAGCCGCGCCGCCTCCTCCCCAACCTCGCTTCCCGGGAAACGGTTCGTGACGGTCTCGAGAAACGCCTGCACTTCAGGTGTCGGCGTCGAGGCCAACGCCGAGATAATGCCCATCAGCGCTGTCTCCAGGTTCAGGGACCCTTCCTCCTGGCCACTCTGCCCCATCTCCTCGACGGCAGGCTCCATGAGTCGGTTGACAAGGCCTGGCGCCCTGGAAAGATCCCGACGGCCCAAGGCAGTGAGACACCTCGCTGCCGCGCTGCTGTACCCCTCAGCATGCGCCACAAGGGCCGCCCAGGCCCGCGGATCATCGGAGTCGGCGAGGGCCTCGGAGGTGGCGTCGAGGCACAGGTGGACGTCCGCCCGCCGGTCGTCCGAGATATCCGTCGACGCGGCGACCGCCTCCAGCCCGACCATGAAGCTCTGCAGCGCCTGATTCGCCACGGGGTCGTTCGCGCTGGCCAGGTAGTCCAGGATCTCCTGGATGACCAGGGGAGGGCTCTCCGGCACCAGGAACCGGATGATCCGCCCGATCTCGTGCTGCTGTGACCAGGTCGTGTTGACGGACCGGGGAATCCGACGCATGAGATGGATCAGGTTGCGGAGCACGTAGACGTCGGACAGCTCCTCGGGTCGGTGGACGAGACGGTCGAAGACCGCCTCACGACCGTCGTCACCCTGGGTCGCGATCAGGGAGACAAGCGTCATGCGACGCTCACGTCGCTCTTCTTGCCTCAGCTCGTCGAGGAGGCGCTCCGGGGCGAACGCGTGGAAGAAGCGCAGCATGACCCGGGGGAAGCCCTGGGGGTTGCCCTCCTCGAGGAGATCCGCGACGCGATCGGGGTCGAGGGCCTCGTGTCCTCGCTCCCGCAGCGCCTCGACGCTGGCGGCAACGACCTCACCGCTTTCGATCATGTTGAGTGCCAGATCGAACACCCGAACCGCCCGACCGAGCGCCCCCGAGTTGAACTGCTCGATGGCGTTCTCGATCATCTCGCGGAACCGACGCGACGCCTCGAGGCGATCCTCGGCGAGCGTGATCATCTGCTCCATGGCCGCAAGCCCGAGATCGTTGTCCTCGCCCGGGCCGGCCAGGCCCGGCGCCCACCAGCCCGGCAGGTTGTCGCCGAGGGCGCGGAAGAGGTCGTAGGTGTTCTGTGCGAGCCCCGACGCGCGGAACTCGGCAAGCTGCGCGTCCATGTCGTGCGATGAGGAAGCCCCCGACGCGACGGTCGCGAACGTCTCGGCCACGAGCACGTCGCGGCGGGCTGGCGTCGTCGAGGTGGTCGGCTGGCCGAGTCGGGAGAGCAACACCTCGAGGCGGCGCAGGGACTGAGGTGTCAGCTCGAGACCAGCAGGGAGGTCGAGCCGCATGCCCCCCGACGGGGCCGCCTCGGTGTCCGTCGATCCCTGTGGCGCGTCCTCGGCGCCCTCTGGGCGGTGGAGCATCTCGACCTGCTCCACCGAGACCGTCCGCGTCTCCGACAGACGCGCGAGGTCGGAGGCGAGCTGCTCCCTGAGGGAGGGTGGGGCGCTCTCCAAAACGGCGGCCCGGAGGTTCTCGAAGAACGGCTCGAAGAGCGAAGAAGGCAGGAGCCGATACTCACCGACGATCTGCACCTTCCTGAGCCCGTGAAAGTAGTAGTCCGTGAGGGGACACGTCCCTCCGGCGTGCTGGGCGATCGCCCAGGCTGTAATCTCAGCAGCGACCCTCTGGGAGGTCACCCTCGTCAAGACTGTCAGGGAATCGGCCACCATCATGGGGGCCAGCTTGTCCGACAGATACTGTCCGAGCTCGGACAGCGCCTCCTGGACCACGGCATCGCTGGGGGTCCCGCCGGTCGGCTCCGACGGCCGATTGC
>CAXMOH010000039.1:0-2918 GCA_964194855.1 uncultured Hyphomicrobium sp. | reverse complement strand
CCCCCCCGGTCGCGACGGCCGCCCCGGCGTCGACGGCCGATGCCACGGCGGCGACGTCCCCTCCCACGACGACGATGAACTTGCCGGAGCAGATGGTGCGGGCCATCAGAAGGTCGACGGAGGCTGCTTTCAGCATGGCGTCCTCGGACAGATGACCAAGGGCGATGCTCGAGACCTCCACGAGGCCGATTGCGTCCAGGGGCTCAGTCACGATCTATCTCCTCTGCCGTGATCCTGAGGAGCTCCGATGTAGACTGGCGACGAAGGGTCTCCCAAGAGCGGTATTGGAAGATTCTTCGTCGCGCGTCCGAGAAGAGCTCCTCAGAATGACAGGCTTGTCCTCGCTCCAGACGGCCGGCTCCTGCCGGTGCCAGGCTCAGAACGACGGACTTCACTTTTCGATCTCCACAGAACCGTCGACGCTGCGCACCGTGCCGTCGATGCTGGCGTGGATGGGCGCCCCGAGCTGACCCTCGGCGGGCTGAGCCACCAGGTCTCCCATGCGCACGCGCTCTCCGGGACGGACGGTGGGCTCTGCCGGCGCGCCCGCGTGTTGCTTCAGGGGCAGCACCACCCGCGGCGGCGCGAAGTCGCGCTCCTCGAGAGGACCGACGTTGCGGAACTCGTTGAGCCCGAGGCGCGTCATGAGGCGTCTCGTCGGGACGCGTCGGCCGTCGGCCAGGGGGTGCGCCTGAACGTCCTCGGGGTTCCCCTTGAACACGAGGCCGCGCTTGAGCGCGATGGGCTTGCTCTCCACGCACACACTCTTGGGGTCCAGGTCCTCCGGGCAGGCGTACAGGCTGCACAGGTTGCACTCGCAGCAGTAGAGCGTGCCGGCGATGGTCGGGTTCGGAGGCTCGGTGAAGCTCAAGGCGCGCATGGCCTTGTGGGGCTCGATGGGGTGGCCGATGAGGTACCGCGGGCACATCTCGGTGCAGAAGTTGCACTGGTCGCAGGCCGAGCGCCCCACCCGGGCGATCTGGGGATACTTTGCGCCGTGGCGGAGCACGAGCGGGTGGGTCGCGGGGAGCACGATGATTCCCCCCGTGGTCTTTGTGATGGGCTCGTCCGGCCCGCTGGCCAGTCGCGCCATCATCACGCCGCCCAGGAGGATGGCGAAGGGACGCACGGTCGCCCCGCCGGCGGCCTCGATGGCCTCGCCGAGAGACAGCCCCACCGGAACTCGAAGCGTCACAGGAGCCTTGACCGCACCCGCCACAGTCAGGTACTTGTGCGTGACCGGGCGGTCCAGGCCGATGTTGATGAGGGTCTCGATGTTTACGACGGCTGTCCCCACGTCCTTCGGCAGTCCGCCGGGAGGGATCACCTTCCCCGTGGCGTCGTGGACGAGAATGAACTCGTCTCCGGACGGGTACGTGTCGGTGAGCGGAAGGATGCGGACGCCGGTGGGCAGCTGCGGCTTGAGAGAGGCCATGACGTCGTCGTACTTGTTCTTGATGCCGATGATGGCTTCCCTGGCGCCGACCCGCTCCATGGCGACCTGCAGGCCCCGGAGCATGGGCTCGGCCTGGTGCCTCATCAGCTCCTTGTCCTTGTGGAGCAGGGGCTCGCACTCCGCACCGTTGACGATGAAGGTGGGCACCTGGGTGGCCAGCTTCACCGCGGTGGGGAACCCGCCTCCGCCCGCTCCGACGACGCCGTGGGTCTCGATCGTGTCTGTGTTCATGATAGAAACTGATCACTTTCTGTCAGAACTATACAAAATCCACCATGGCCAATGCAACAAGAAAAAACAGGGCCTTTACGTGGGGAGAGATTAGGGTGGGGGGTCATTGAATAATGAAAATTCTGGTGGTGAACATCGGCAGCACTTCGCTCAAGTATCAGCTCCTCCGGATGCCGGAAGGGATGGAGCTGGCCCGCGGGCGCGTCGAGAGGATAGGCGAGCCGGGGGGAGACTGCCCGGACTACGGCGGAGCCATCACGCGGTGTCGGACCGAGATCGCCGGTCCCGGGAGGCCACTCGAGGACCTGCGGGATCTGAGCGGCATCGGCTTCAAGGCGGTCCATGGCGGCCCTTTGAGCGGGGCCCGCGTCGTGGACGATGACGTCCTTGCAGCGATGGAGGAGTTCGCCTTCCTGGCCCCGGCCCACAACCCGCCGTACGTCGCCGCGATGCGGGCCTTTCGTCGCCTGGTGCCGGAGGTGCCCCTGGTGGCCCTTTTCGAGACGGCCTTCTTCGACCAGGTGGATGAGGCCGCGGTGACCTACGCGGTTCCGCACTCGTGGAAGACCGAGCTCGGCATCCGGCGGTACGGCTTTCACGGCGCCAGCCACCGAGCCGCCAGTGAGAAGGCTCAAGAACTGTTGAAAACAAGAGATTTACGTCACATCTCCTGCCACCTCGGTGGGAGCTCGAGCGTCGCGGCGATCCGCAGCGGGGTGGCCATCGACTGCAGCTTCGGCATGTCGCCCCAGTCCGGGCTCCCGCACAACAATCGAACGGGCGACATCGACGTCTTTGCCGTGCTTCACGTCATGAAGCGCAAGGGATACTCGGTCGACGAGGTCGCCGAGATCCTCGCGACCCGTTCCGGCCTGGCCGGTCTCAGCGGAGGTTCGGGCGACGTCCGCGACCTCTCGAAGGCTGCTGCGCACGGCGATGTCCGGTCCCGCCTGGCCCTCGAGGTCTTCGTGAACGCCATCCGCCGCTACATTGGCTCGTTCCTCGTCCGGCTCGGCGGGCTCGACGTCCTGAGTTTCTCCGGGGGAATCGGGGAGAACAGCCCGGACGTGCGGGCCGCCGTCTGTGAGGGCCTGTCGGAGCTCGGAATCGAGCTGAATCCTGAAAGGAACCAGAAGGCCGAGACGACGCTCTCCCGGGACTCGGGCCGGGTGGCGATTCTGCTGCTCCCGGCCGACGAGGAGAGCATCGTGGCCCGGGCCACCGCCGAAAC
>CAXMOH010000038.1:0-7329 GCA_964194855.1 uncultured Hyphomicrobium sp. | reverse complement strand
CGGCCCGAGCGCAGGGCCTCCGCCCCTTGAACCTTGTTGGGCAGATGCAGCTGGAGCCAGTCGGTCCCCTCGAAGAGGGTCGGGGGGAGCAGGTAGGCAAACGCGACCAGGGCGACGGAGGCGGCAAGGACGAGAAGCGCCTCGCGCCGCAACCGCCGATCGGGGCTCACCCGGGATGGTACGATCGACATTGATGGGCCTCTTGCGCTCCTATTGTCGCCCGTTGCCCGCCGCCGTGCTCGTCCTCGTCGCGGTGGCGGCCGCCCCGGCGCCCGCCACGACGCCTCTCACCCTGCCCTCGGGTCGGGTGCTCGAGGTCGAGGTGATGGTGAAGGACCAGGATCGGGCGCTGGGCCTCATGTTCCGGCCCTCGCTGCCCGCCGATCGCGGGATGCTGTTCGTCTTCCGGCGATCGGACTTCCACAGCATCTGGATGAAGAACTGCCGCTTTCCCATCGACATCGTGTGGCTCGACGAGGACCGCCGCATCGTCCACGTCGCCGAGGCCGTGCCGCCGTGCAAGGCCGACCCGTGTCCCGCCTACGAGCCGCTGCGCCGCGCGTCCTACGTCGTCGAGCTGAACGCCGGGCAGGCCCGGCGGGAGGGTGCGGCGGTGGGAGAGACGCTCAGCTTTCAGCTCCCTCGCTGAGCGCCTTGTCGTCCTCGTCCTCACTCTCCTCGTGCCGGCGATCGCGTCCGAAGATCCACGCGATCAGGACGCCGAGGAGATAGAGCCCGACCATCGGGCCGGCCAGGGCCGTCATCGTCACGGCGTCTCCGCTCGGGGTGACGACGGCCGCCACCACGAAGGAACCCAGGATCGCCCACTTCCAGGCCCTGAGGAGCATGCCGGCGTTGACGAGTCCGATACGGGACAGGATGAAGATGACCACCGGGATCTGGAAGACCGCGCCGAGGCCGAGCAGGAACCACGAGTAGAACGACCAGTACTCGCCGATTCGGGGCATGAAGCGCATGTCCGGCCCGGCGAAGCCCCAGAGGAACTTGAACGTGAGAGGGAAGAGAGCGTAGTGGCCGAAGAGCGCCCCGGCGGTGAAGAAGAACGAGCCCATCCCGATGAACGGAATGGCCCACATCTTCTCGTGACGGTAAAGGCCCGGCGCGATGAAGGACCAGATCTCCCAGAGGATGAAAGGCGCCGCGAGAAAGATGCCCACGAAGAACGACATCTTCATATAAAGGAAGAACGCCTCGGCCGGGCTCGTGTAGATAAACTGGTCCGTAAAGCCGGCGGCTCGCAAGGGCTCGATCAGGAACTCGAAGATCTGCTCGTGGAAGAACCAGCAGATCCCAGCGGCCACGACGAGGTAACCAATGGTGCGGAGCAGACGCCCCCGCAGCTCCTCGAGATGCTCGAGGAACGTCATCTTGTCGGGATGGGAACGGCTCATCGGGGGCAGCGCGCGGTCCTACTTCGACTCGACGCTGGGAGGTGAAGGCTCCCGGCTCACGGTGGCCGGCACCGGCTCGTTGGCCGGGGGAGCGGGCGCGCCTGGCGTCGCGGGCTCCGGCGCTCCGCCCTCGTCGCCCGCTCGAGCGCTGGCGTCGGAGGCGGGCTTCGGATCGTTCGGCAGCGCAGCGTCCTCGGACGTGTCTCCGCCCTCGGCGGAGGCCTCGGACTCCGAAGTGCCTCCCGCCGACTCCTCCCCGGTGGAGGCCACCTTCGTCTTGACCGTCTTCACCCGGGGTGGCTCGATCTTCATCGCCTCGCGGATCTTCTCGGACTCGACCTCGGTCTCGATGGTGCTCTTGAAATCGTTGGAGGCGCGCCGGAACTCGCTCATCATCTTGCCGAGGCTCTTCCCGATATCGGGCAGCTTTCGCGGGCCGAAGACGATCAGCGCGACGACGAAGATGAGGAAGAGCTCGGGGCCACCGAGGGTACCGAACATGATTAATCCAACCCTCTCAAACCCGCAGTCTATCACCCCCCGGAGAGCGTTGACACCCATCTGCCTGAGCCCCTACAGTGGGGGCATGCCAGGCCCTTGGCGTGCGGCGGTCGCGGCGCTGGCTCTCCTGGTCGGGGCCCGGGCCGGGGCCGAGATTCCCGTGGTCGAGCTGGACGGGGTGGTCCACGCGGTCACCGCCGCCCACGTCGTGCAGGCCATCGACGCGGCGGACGCCGCCGGAGCCCCGCTCCTCGTCATCCGTCTCGACACCCCCGGTGGGCTCGACACGTCCATGAGACAGATCGTCGACCACATGCTGAACTGCCGCACTCCCATCGCGGTCTTCGTCGGTCCCTCCGGTGCCCGGGCCGCCTCCGCCGGCTTCATCATCGCCGTCTCGGCGGACGTGGCAGCCATGGCTCCCGGCACGAACATCGGAGCGGCTCACCCGGTCTCGGGAATCGGCAAGATGGACGAGGTGATGTCGAAGAAGGTCACCGAGGACGCCGCCGCCTACATCCGGAGCAAGGCGGAGCGCCGGGGCCGCAACGTCGAGATGGCGGAGAAGGCGGTGGTGGAGAGCAAGTCCTTCACCGAGAAAGAGGCGCTCGACCTGGGGCTCGTCGACCTCATCGCCCAGGACATTCCAGACCTGCTGGCCCAGCTCGAGGGCCGCGAGGTCCAACGCTTCGACGGGACGAGCGTCGTTCTCCAGCTCGAGGGGCACCAGCCCGTGGACGTGAAGATGGACTGGCGGCAGGCGATCTTGTCCGCCATCGCCCGGCCGGAGATCCTGTTCCTCCTGCTGCTCGGGACGCTCGCGGGGATCGGCGCCGAGATCAGCCACCCCGGGCTCATCTTTCCAGGCGTCCTCGGGGTCTTCTGCCTCGTCCTGTTCCTGTTTGCGAGCCAGATCATCCCGGTCAACTGGGCGGGGGTCCTGCTGGTCCTCCTCGCGGTGGCGCTCTTCGTCGCCGAGGTCAAGGTCACCTCCTACGGGCTATTGACCGTCGGCGGTCTCGTGGCCATGATCCTCGGTGCGATGATGCTCGTCGACTCCAGCGTGCCCGAGCTCCAGATCGGTCTCGGCACCCTCTTGCCCATAGTCATCGCGTTCGCCGCGTTCATGATCGTCCTTGCCCGCCTGGTCCTCCAGGCCCAGCTCCGCCAGCCCTCGACCGGAATGGAGGGCCTCGCGGGCCGCCCGGGTGAGGCGGTCAGCGATCTCGATCCGGAGGGCTGGGTCCTCGTGCAGGGCGAGCGCTGGCAGGCCCGGGCGGAGGAGAACGTGGCGAAGGGCGAACCTATCCAGGTGGTCGCCGGAGATGGTCTCCGGTTGCAGGTCCGAAAGGGGGCATGATGCAGCCGTTTGTGTTCATCGTCGTGGCCGTCGTCTTCTGGGTCATGCTGTCGGTCAAGGTCCTGAACGAGTACGAGCGCGGCGTCATCTTTCGTCTCGGCAAGGCGCTGCCCAAGCCGAAGGGGCCAGGGCTCATCATCGTGGCGTGGCCCATCGACCGCATGGTGCGCGTGTCGCTCCGGACGGTCGTCCTCGACGTTCCTCCCCAGGACGTCATCACGAAGGACAACGTCACGGTCAAGGTGAATGCGGTCGTCTACTTCCGGGTGATGAGCCCGCTGGCCGCGATCATCCAGGTCGAGAATTTCCTCTTCGCCACGAGCCAGGAGGCCCAGACGACGCTCCGATCGATCCTGGGCCAGGCCAAGCTCGACGAGCTGCTGTCCGAAAGAGAGAGGCTCGGCCAGATGATCCAGGAGGTCATCGACCAGCACACCGATCCCTGGGGGGTCAAGGTGACCCAGGTGGCGGTCAAGACGGTGGACCTGCCCCAGGAGATGCAACGGGCCATGGCCAAGGAGGCCGAGGCCGAGCGCGAGAAGCGGGCCAAGATCATCCACGCCGGGGGTGAGCTCGAGGCGTCGCAGCAGCTGGCGGAGGCGGCGGGCGCGCTCAGCGCGCAGCCGGCGTCGCTGCACCTGCGGTACCTTCAGACCCTGGTCGAGATCTCGGCCGAGAAGAACTCGACGGTCATCTTCCCGGTGCCGATCGACTGGGTGCAGGCGCTGATGGGGAACAAATAGGGACCGCGTGGCGACACCCGAGGCCGACCAGGAGGACGAGGGCCTCATCCTTCAGGGCCGGATCGACGAGACCAGCGTGCCCGAGCTGCTGCGATCCGTCCTGGGGAGCGGCGAGACCGGGGTGCTCACCTTCCGGCGGGGTGAGGTCACCAAGAGCATCTTCCTCCACATGGGACGGGTGACCTACGCCCGCAGCAGCGATCCCGACGAGCGCCTCGGAGAGGACCTCCTCGGCCGGGGTCGGATCTCGATTCGCCAGTACATCGAGGCCTCGAAGCTGGTGGCTCCCGGCCGCCGGCTCGGAACGATCCTCGTCGAGCTGGGTGCTCTCGAGGCCGAGGACCTGACGTCCGTCGTCGAGCATCACGTGAAGGAGATCCTCCTCGACGTGTTTTCGTGGGGCACGGGCGAGTACGAGCTGGTGATGACCGAGCCCGGGTCCGAGGATGTCGTGGCCCTCAACCTCTCCACCGAGAGCCTGATCCTCGCAGGTATCCGCCGGATCTTCGGCTGGAGCCGCATCTACGCGGGCGTCGGGGGCGACATCGAGTCGGTGCCTTCACCCACCGGCAACACCGACGCCGTGCTCAAGCTCGAGCTCACCGAGGAGGAGCAGGAGCTCCTGACCCACATCAACGGACGGAACAGCATCGAGCAGATCTGCCAGGTCTCCTATCTCTCCAACCTCGAGACGTGCCGTGTCCTCTGGGCGCTGATGGTCCTCGGCGTGGTGCGCAAGGGGCAGCCGGGGGAGGACGTGGCCCGGGCCGAGAAGGCGGCCGCCCACGAGGAGGAGCTCGACCTCGAGGGAATGGTCGAGCAGTTCAACCAGATGCTGAGTCGCGTCTACGTGTTTCTGCAGGGGCGCGTGGGAACCGAAGTGGACGCCTTCATGGACGAGGCCCTCTCCCGGGTCGGGGGCCAGTTCGGATCCTTGTTCTATGGAGTGGATCTCAAGCAGTACGGCCGCGCTGACTACGATCAGCTCCTGGCCAACGTGGCCGATCTGCCCGCGGCCGAGCGCCGACGGTTGATACTTGCCGGCCTGAACGAGCTGGTGGCGGCGATCCAGCTCGGCGTGAAAGAGCACAACGGGGCCGAGGAAGAAGCCGTGGTCTCAGGCATAATCAAGGAAGCGTATCGCAGGCTCGGGGCGCGCTGAAGGGAAGGGACGGAGACTTGGCCCAGGACGACTACTACTACGAGATTCAGCTGACCAACAAGCAGCTGGTCTTCTATTTCATGGCTGGCGCCGCAGGCCTCATCCTGAGCTTTCTGGCCGGGGTGATGGTCGGGCGTGGGGTCGACACCGCCGCCAACGCCCACGTCAACGACCGAACCGAGCCCGTGGCCGAGGGGAGGATCGTCTCCGAGCAGCCCGCCGTCGCCCCGACCCCGTCCGAATACAGCTACCCCCAGCGGCTCGAGGGGGATCGCCCCGTTGCCGCCCTCGAGCGCCCGCGGCCCGGGGCCGCCACCGCATCCACCCCACGGCCGACTCCGAAGCCGACCGCCACGCCGAAGGCCACTCCGAAGCCCGCGCCGGCCGCCACTCCCAGGGCCACACCGAAACCCGCCGCGCCGAAGCCCACGCCGATCCGGGCCGCGCCCTCCCTGCCGAAGGCGCTGCCCTCGGCCAGCAGCGGCCACGCGGTGCAGGTGGGCGCTTTCAAGGACCGGGCCACCGCCGATTCCGTCATGGGCGGGCTGAAGACGAAGGGCTTCCCGGCGTACGTCAACGTTCCCGCGCCACAGAGCGGCGGCCTGTTCACCGTGAGGGTCGGCCCGTATCGCGATCGCGGCGATGCCGACGTGGTGGCCGCGCGGCTGCGCGTCGACAAGTTCAAACCGTACATCATCAAGCAGTAGTGAGCGCCTCCCCGGCCGCCGCGCGGCTGCCCGATTGGGCCAGGAAGGGCAGCCCCCTCGCCCGGGGAGCGCGGGATGTGCGCGTCCTGCTGCGCGAGGGGCAGCTCAACACCGTTTGCGAGGAGGCCCGCTGTCCCAACCTGGGAGAATGCTTCTCCCGGGGCACGGCGACCTTCATGCTGCTCGGCGACCGGTGCACGCGCCGCTGTGGCTACTGCTCGGTGAGCACCGCCCGTCCTCTGCCCCCCGACCCCGACGAGCCGGCCCGGGTGGCGACCGCGGCGATACGGATGGGGCTCCGGTACGTCGTCTTGACCTCCGTCGACCGCGACGATCTCGAGGACGGCGGCGCCGGGCACTTCGCGGCGACGGTGCGAGAGCTGCGCCGGTCGCTGCCCGGGGCCGGGGTCGAGGTCCTGACGCCCGACTTCGCAGGCGACGCTCTCGCCCAGGTCCTGGCATCGGCCCCCGACGTGTTCAACCACAACATCGAGACCGTGCCTCGACTGTTCCCCCGGCTGCGGCCCCAGGGCAGCTTCGAGCGAAGTCTGGACGTGCTGGCCGCGGCAAAGGGTGACGGTAGCCCGGTGGCGGTCAAGAGCGGCCTCATGGTCGGCCTGGGCGAGACCGACGACGAGATCGAGACGGTCCTGCTCGATCTGCGCCGCGTCGGCGTGGACATCGTCACCATCGGCCAGTATCTGCGTCCGACCCGGGAGCACGCTCCGGTCGCTCGCTACGTGCCACCGGACGTCTTCGCTGCCTACGAGGCCTGCGCCAGGGAGATGGGCTTTCCCACGGTGTACTCCGGCGTGTTCGTGCGGTCTTCGTTCCACGCCGAAGAGGTCTTCCACTCGGGAGGTGGCCGCTCTTGACGCACCTCTGGCGCGAGGGGCTGGCCGCGGTCTCCGGTCTCCTGCTCTTCTTCTCCTTCCCGAAGTTCGGGCACGACGCGGTGGCCTGGATCGCCCTCGTGCCCCTCCTCGTCGCCCTGCCCGGCACGTCGGGTTGGCGCTCCTTCCGCCTCGGCTACGTGACCGGAGCCGTCTCGGCCCTGGGGCTTCTCTACTGGGTCTCCCTCGTCATCGTCCAGTACGGCGGGATACCCCTGCCCGTCGGGATCGCGATCATGCTGGCCCTGTGCCTGGCCTTCGCGATCTTCCCGTCGATCTTCGCCTGGGTGGTGGCCCGGCTGGTGGCGAGCTTCGGGGGAGTGGGCCTGCTGGGCGCGCCCTTCGTGTGGGTGGGCACCGAGCTGCTCAGGGCCCACACCGCCCTCCAGTTCCCGTGGTGTCAGCTCGGCTACTCCCAGTACCGGACACTGCCCGTCATCCAGATCGCGTCGATCACGGCGGTCTACGGTGTCTCGTTTCTCCTGGTGGCCTCGTCGGCTCTCGTGGCCTTCATCGCGGTCGAACGGCGCCACCAGGCCCGTCGCGCGGCC
>CAXMOH010000037.1:0-3656 GCA_964194855.1 uncultured Hyphomicrobium sp. | reverse complement strand
ACCACGTCTCCCGGAACAAGAGCTGGGTCGTTGGCGACGTCCGCACCGTGGTGTCAGCGCAGTTCGCCTACCAGGCGGCGAACGGCGGGTATTTCGACGCCAACCTCATGTGCCTCGAGAAGCCCGTCAACTGTCTTCGGGGGTACGGGAACAGCAACCCGCGTTTCCTCGACAACCCCCTCGCCTCACTGGTCGACAAGAAGGGCTACCGGCGGTTCTTTCATCCCGGCCAGCGGCCTGATGCGATCCCTCCTGGTGCCTCCCCGACCAGCGTGAAGACGTGGGCCTACGTCGCGGTGCCGGTCGACCCAGGCTTCAGCGGGATCCGTGGGTTCTGTGGGGATTCGAAAGGCCGGCTCTTCTTCACTCCCGACGGGAGCGCGCCATCCCGGGCACCCGACGGCACGTGTGAGGCGCGGACATCCAACTCACTCAACTGAGCGACCCTTTTGCCGGCCACGGGCCTCCGCCCCAGCGGACCCTTGCTGGCATCAGTGGTTGATATGGTTTGGCTGGCCGATCGTCCACGGGTTGATTCAGGACATGTTCACCGGTGATAATTGAAACTGGTCAGATCGACCTGACCAGTTCGAGGGTGAGGTGATGGCGCAGGTGCAGGTCGGAGCGACGGAGTTCAAAGCGAGATGCCTGGAGCTGATGGACCGGGTCCGGGTTCGCCGGGAGACGTTCGTCATCACGAAGCGGGGCAAGCCTGTGGCGAAGCTCGTGCCCCTGGAGCGGACTCGAGGCGAAGGGTTGTTTGGCTGCCTGAGCGAGAGAGCCAGCATCACCGGTGACATCACCGCCCCCGCGGCAGACAGCTGGGAGTCCCTCCGGGAATGGGATGAGCTCAATCGGCCCGAGGAACTCCCGATTGCCTCAACACGCCACAAGAAGGCCGGACGTCGTCCGCGATCGCGGTGATCCTGCTCGACACGCACGCGATCCTCTGGCTCACCGTCAAGCCTGAGCGCTTGTCCAGGGCGGCCGTGCGCGCGATAAAACGAGCCGAACGAAGCGATGGCCTCGCGATCTCCTCGATCACACTCTGGGAGATCGCCCAACTCGTCGACGACGGGCGCATCAAGGTCCAGGGTTCGACGGAGAAATTCCTCGAGAGCCTGTGCCAGAATCCGGGGTTGAGCGTCCTGGAGATCACCCCCGAGGTCGCCGCATTGGCGTTTCAGTTCCCGCCGGACTTTCCACGAGATCCCGCCGACCGACTCATCGGAGCGACGGCCCGTGCACACGGCATTCCAGTTGTGACCAAGGACCAGCCCATGCAGGACTGTCCCCTGCTCGACACGGTCTGGTAGGGCGCACACGCACTGAGACACCCCTCTCGGAGTCGCCAGCCGCGCTCATCACCCCGCTTTCGGAACACCCAGGATCAGCCGGTTCTCGGGTGTGATCTTCGCGGGGATCGTTTGCGTGAAGACGTCGTAGCCCGCGGCTCGCAAGCGCGCGACGCGCGTCGCGTCGATGGCGAGGGGGATCGAGAGGAAGCCAAGCAGGTCGCCGGCATCACAAGTGGCCGCGTCGTGACAGCAGGGGAGGAGTGCGACGGTGGCCTGCGCTCGAATCGCGCGATCGAGCACGGTGTCGGAGAGCGCCCCACAGGCATGCACCGAGACCACGAGGTCGCCCGCCTCGAGTTCGACAGCGGCGAGATCGCCAACCCGGCGTTGGACCCGACCTTCGAGCCTGGACCAGCGCGACACCAGTGTCTGCGCGAGCCGGTCGGCGCTCGGAACCGGCTTGGCGTCGATTGCCACGGCGCTCTCGCTCGACGAGTCGAGCAGAAGGAGAAGGTGTGCGACGAGAGCGTGGCCGGCGGCAAACTCCACCACGCGGCGACCGCGGACCCTCCGGCGCACGCGTCGCGCGACCTCCCAGGACTCGAACAGCTCCTTGCGAGGCAAACACTCGGCCTCACAGACTGCACGGGCCACCCGCGCAAAGAGCGTCTCCCCGGGGAACCGGCCGAGGTCCCGGTGGGTCAGCCGGGAGCGGCTCCTGGGGTCGAAGCGCACGACGGAGTCTCGAAGCCGTCTCAGCCGTCACCGTCCTTCCGCTTCTTCGCGCGCAGTGCCGTTCCGAGCCCAGCGCCCAGGGCCACGCCAATCGCCACGCCGATGGCGATGTTCTCCATTGCCACGCCGACGCCAAGGCCGATGGCTATTCCCACTCCCATGCCGGCACCCATGCTCTTGCTCGCCTTGTTGTCTTCACTCGCGGCCATCAGTCCTCACCTCTCATCTGCTTCGTGACTGTCCCGTGAGAAATGTGGGACGAGGATAGCGGATACGACGATACTCCGTCGGTGGTCGGCCAGCATGCCCAGGCCCCTGGCCTGCAATCGGCAGTGTGAGATCCACCTGCTCCGGAGGGAGCTGCCGGTAGAGCGAATCGCCGTTCGCGCGGCGGCCCGGGTTCTGCAATGATTCCCGCTTGCGCACCCTGATTCACGACGCCCGGCTCGTCGCGCCCATGGACGATGCGCGAAGCCGCTTTCCCGGCGGCTTCGTGCTCGTCGAAGACGACCGCGTCGTCGCCGTGGGGCCTCCGCCGGTTCCGGTCGACCTCCAGGCCGAGAGGACGATCGACGCGCGAGGCAAGGTCGTGCTTCCCGGCCTCGTCAACACCCACCACCACCTCCCGCAGGTGCTCACCCGCAACGTCCCGCGCGTCCAGGAGGCGCCGCTGTTTCGGTGGCTCACCGAGCTGTACGAGGTTTGGAGGCACCTCGACGCCGTCGCCGTCCGCACTGCGGCCCGGGTCGGGCTGGGCGAGCTGCTCCTCACCGGATGCACCACCACGACCGACCATCTCTACCTGTTCCCGCAGGGAGAGGAGCGCCTGATCGACGCCGAGATCGAGGCCGCACGCGAGCTGGGGATCCGCTTCCAGCCGACCCGGGGCTCGATGAGCCGCGGGAAGAGCCAGGGCGGACTGCCGCCCGACGAGATCTGCCAGGACGAGGAGACGATCCTCGCCGACTGCCGCCGGCTGGTGCGCGAGTACCACGACCCGAAGCCACGCTCCATGCTGCGGATCGGCCTCGCCCCCTGCGCGCCCTTCTCGGTCAGCGAGGACCTGATGCGCCGCACCGCGGAGCTTGCTCGCGAGCACGACCTTCGTCTCCACACCCATCTGGCCGAGACCCTGGACGAGGAACGCTACTGCCAGGAGGTCTACGGTTGCCGTCCCGTCGAGTTCCTCCGGCGGCTCGGCTGGCTCGGAAACGACGTCTGGCTCGCCCACTGCGTGCACCTCTCATCCGAGGAGGTCCAGCTGTTCGGCGAGACCGGCACCGGCGTCGCCCACTGCCCCAGCTCCAACTCCCGCCTCGGCTCCGGCATCCCCCCGGTGCGCGCCATGCTCGAGGCGGGTGTGCCGGTGGGCCTGGGTGTCGACGGTTCCGCGAGCAACGACACCTCGAACATGCTGGCCGAGGTCCGTCAGGCACTCCTGGCCCAGCGCCTGGGCACCGAGCCGTCGAGCTGGGTGACCGCCGAAGACGTGCTCTTCATGGCGACCCGGGGCGGCGCGCGGTGTCTCGGGCGCGAGGACATCGGGAGCCTCGAGCCCGGCAAGGCGGCGGACCTCGTGCTCATCGACACCCGGCGGCTCTCCTACGCGGGCGCCGGCAGCGA
>CAXMOH010000036.1:0-5432 GCA_964194855.1 uncultured Hyphomicrobium sp. | reverse complement strand
CCTGCAGGGGGAGCACTTGCCGCAGGACTCGTGCTTGTAGAAGTACGAGAGGTTCTTGGCCATCCACACCATGCAGGTGGAGTCGTCCATCACGATGGTCCCCGCCGAGCCGAGCATCGAGCCCGCTTTGGCCACGCTGTCGAAGTCCATGGCGATGTCGATCTCGTCCGGTGTGAGGACCGGGGTCGAGGAGCCTCCGGGGACCACTGCCTTGAGCTTGCGGCCGTTCCTGATCCCCTGGGCGTATCCCTGATCGAAGATCAGGTCGCGGAGGGTGATCCGCCCCATCGGGGCCTCGTAGCTTCCCGGACGCGCGACGTGGCCGCTGATGGAGTAGAGCTTGGGTCCCCCGTTCTTCTCGGTCCCGTAGCTGGCGAACCACTCCGGCCCTCGTTCGAGGACGAGAGGCACGTTGGCCAGCGTCTCCACGTTGTTCACGATCGTCGGACAGCCGTAGAGGCCGACCACCGCCGGGAAGGGAGGCTTGATGCGAGGCTGGCCGCGCTTTCCCTCCAGGGACTCGATGAGGGCGGTTTCCTCGCCGCATTCGTACGAGCCGGCACCGCGATGGACCCAGATGTCGACGTCCACGCCGGTGCCCAGGACGTCCTTGCCCACGAAACCGGCGGCCCGAGCCTCGGTGAGGGCCGTCTCGAGTGTGCGCGCACCCTCGTGGAACTCCCCGCGGATGTAGATGTAGGCGGTCTTCGAACGGATCGCGTGGCACGAGACCACGATGGCCTCGATGAGCCGATGCGGATCGCGTTCGATGATGACCCGGTCCTTGTAGGTGCCAGGCTCGCTCTCGTCGGCGTTGACGCAGAGATAGCGGGGCTTCGGGTTGTCCTTGGGCAGGAAGCCCCACTTCATCCCGGTGGGGAACCCGGCCCCGCCGCGACCGCGAAGTCCCGAGCGCTTGACCGTCTCGACGATGTCCCCGGGCTCCCGCTTCAACCACTCGCCCAGCTTCGCGTAGCCCCCGGAGGCCGTGTACACGTCGATGGAGGCTGAGTTCTCCTTCCAGACGTTCTGAAAGAGGATGTGCTCGCCGGGGCTCTTCGGCCAGTCGAAGGTGCGCCGAACCGTCTCGCCGGCGAGGACGCGGTCGATGTCCGATTCCGTGGCGTGCTCGAGCCACTCGCCGTTCACCTGCACGGCCGGCGCCCCACCGCAGGCGGCGAGGCATTCGACCTCCCTGACCGTGAACGTCCCGTCCCCGGTGGTGCCCCCGGCTTCGATCCCGAGCTTGCGGCAGGCGTGCCCGAGGAGCTCCTCCGAGCCGCCGAGGGCACACGACAACGTGGTGCAGACCTCGATGAGGGTCTTTCCCTTCGGCTGGAGGTGGAACATCGTGTAGAAGCTGGCGGTGTCCTTCACCTGCGCGGGGCTCAGGTCCAGAAGCGTCCCGACGTACTCCATCGCCTCGGGGCTGATCCAGCCCTCCTGCTCCTGAACCAGCCGGAGCGCCGGCAGGAGGGCGGAGCGCTTCACCGGGTAGCGGGCGACGGTGTCCTCGAAGGTCTTCAGGTTGTCGGGGGTGAGCTCCATTGCGCTACCAGTCCATGGCTCCGACTCTCCACTCGTAGACGAAGCCGACACCGAGGACGAAGAAGAAGCCGCCCATGACGCTCAGGCCGTAGACGCCCAGCTCGTCGAGGATGAGGGCCCACGGATAGAAGAAGGCCGTTTCCACGTCGAAGAGAATGAACAGCATGCACACGAGGTAGAACTTGACAGGGAACCGCTCCCGGGCCGTCCCCACCGGGGGCACACCGCACTCGTACGTGCTCAGCTTCCCCTCGTCCGGACGAGGACGCCCCAGGAGGTTCGACATGGCCAGGGTGAAAACGCCGAAGCCGACTGCTATCGCGCCCAGGATCACGATCGGGAGGTAGCTGGGCATGGTCAGAGCGTCTGGCGATCGCGCGGAAGGGATCCTGTGTTATCGGTGAACGCCGGCGAGCAGGGACGGTAGTCGACGCCGGAATATAGCGTCCGGCCTCGCAGGGTGTCAAACCCCCCGATGGTCCAGATGCCCGCAAATGCGCGTGAACAAGCGCCTCCCGACGATCGCGTGGCCGTGCTGGCTTATACTCGTCGCGACTCATGCGCCGAACCAAGATCGTCGCCACCATCGGACCGGCCTCCCGGGAGCGACCCGTGCTGGAGCGAATGATCCGGGCCGGGGTCAACGTCCTGCGGCTGAACTTCTCCCACGGAACCCACGAGGAGCACGCGCGAGTCATCGAGGTCGCCCGTGAGATCGAGACGCGGCTGGGCCAGCCCCTGGCGCTCCTCCAGGACCTGTCTGGCCCGAAGATCCGGACCGGGCGGGTGGCCGGAGGCGAGATCGAGCTCCGGGCCGGGGCCCGCATCGCCATCACCACGGACCTCTCGGTGGAGGGCACTCCCGAGCTGATCTCCACGACCTACGACGCCCTGCCCCTCGACGTGGTGGAAGGAGATCGGATCCTCCTCGACGACGGGAACCTGTCGCTCCGCGTGGTCGAGGCGCTGCGCCATCGAGTCGAGTGCGACGTGGTGGACGGCGGTCCGCTCCGCTCCAACAAGGGCATGAATCTGCCAGGCATCAAGCTGTCGGTGCCCGCTCTGACGCAGAAGGACCGGCGCGATCTCGAGTTTGGGCTCGAGCGTGGTGTCGACTACGTCGCGCTGTCCTTCGTCCGCCAGGCGGCCGACATCGAGGAGATCAAGGCCCTCATCCACTCGCTGGGTCACGAGGTGCCGGTCATCGCCAAAATCGAGAAGCCCGAGGCGGTGGAGAACCTCGCGGCGATCCTCGAGGTCACGGACGGCGTGATGGTGGCCCGCGGGGACCTGGGCGTGGAGCTCGGCACCGAAGAGGTCCCGACCGTTCAGAAGAGGATCATCGCAGCCGCAAACTCCGCCGGACGGGTGGTCATCACCGCCACCCAGATGCTCGAGAGCATGATCGACAAGCCCCGCCCGACCCGTGCCGAGGCCTCGGACGTGGCCAATGCGATTCTGGACGGGACGGACGCGGTGATGCTGTCCGGGGAGAGCGCGGTGGGCCGGTTCCCGGTGCAGACGGTGATGACGATGGCGCGGATCGCCGACTACACCGAAAAGCACGCCGCGGGCACGGCGCCCGATCGGGCCCCCAGCGGTCCCGGCACTGCCGTGACGCGGAGTCTGGCCCGGGTGGCTGTCTCCGTGGCGGAGGAGCTCGGCTGCAAGATGATCGTCGTCTTCACCGAGTCGGGCCTGACCGCCAGGCTGGCGGCGGGGTTCCGTCCCCGGGTGCCCGTCGTGGCGGTCACCGGGGACGACCGGGTCTACCATCGGCTCGCCCTGTGGTGGGGTGTGGTCGCCGTCCGCGCGGAGTTCGCGGACAGCACGGACGAGCTGCTGGCGACCGGCGAGGAGCGCCTGAAGTCCAGGGGACTCGTGGAGAAGGGGGACACGATCCTGATGCTCTCCGGTCAGTCACCCGCCGCAGCGGCGGTCAACATGCTCCGGGTTCACACGGTCTCGTGACGCGAACGCCCCAGGACCGTTTCCGTGGCGAGCGCTTTCGGGTCGCGGCGGCGGGGCTCGTCGTGACCCTGGCCCTGCTCTGCGCCTGCTCCCGCCATCCCGATCCCAAGAATTACAAGTTCCCACCCGCCGAGACTCCGGCTGTGGGCACAACGGCGGAGGGAATCGCGTCCTGGTACGGTCCCGGCTACCACGGCAAGACCACGGCCAGCGGCGAGAGGTTCGACCAGGACGCCCTGACGGCGGCGCACCCGTACTGGGCGTTCGGCACCCGGGTGAAGGTGACCCTCGTCTCCACGGGCAAGAGCTCGGTGGTGCGCATCAACGACCGTTTCCCCGCCTACAAGGGGAGGCTCATCGACGTCTCCCGGAGCACTGCCAGGGCGATCGGGCTCATCGGGCCGGGCACGGGGACGGTGCGGCTCGAGGTGGTACGGTAGTGTCTCGACGTCCGCCTATCCTCTTTTTGGGGCTGCAGTTACCCGGTTGGGGGGCGATCGGGGAAGCCAGGGGGAAAGTCCGCCACCCGGGGAGCGCAAAAGGTCTACAATTGAGGCTCTCTTTCGAGGTCACATGCACGACGCATCCAGCCAAGGCCAGGTGATCCTGGACCGGGCTTACGACGCCTTTTCCGGCAAGGGGCTCGTCTACGAGGAGATGGACCACCTCGTGGGCAGCCTGGCGGACATGCGTCGGCGCGCCAGCTCGGACGAGTGGAACGCCTTCTGCCGCGTCGACTGCGTCGGCCACCCGGTGCGGTTCCTCGTCCACCAGGATCCCCTCACCGAGAGGGCGTACTTCAAGCCGCGGGGATACCCGGGGGACGCCGTGCTTCTCGACCTCTTTTACGGAGAGGACGGCGTCCGACCCTACGTCGACGAGGCGACGCCGCTGGGCCAGGAGATCTACCGCTACACCAGCGCGGGGATGGCGGCCACGGCGCTCAGGCGGCGCAAGGACGTCCTGGCCACGATGATCGACAAGGTCTCGGACACGCTCGAAGAGACGCACATCATGACCATCGGCTGCGGCCACCTGCGGGAGGCCGCGCTCAGCCAGGCCCTGCAGAAGCGCCGCATCGAGCGCTTCCTCGCCATCGATCGAGACGCCGACTGCCTGCGGGTGGTGCGGGAGAAATGGGGGCCGTTCGGGGTCGAGATCAAGGAGAGCACGGTCAACGAGCTGATCGCTGCCGCACCGGAGCTCGGGACCTTCAACCTCGTCTACACCGCCGGACCCTACGATCTCCTGTCGCGTCCGGCCGCGATCCGCCTCACGAACGCGCTCTTCGAGGCCACCCGGCCGGGGGGCCTCCTCCTCGTGAGCAACTTCCTCGAGGGCATCCGGGACGTCGGGTACATGGAGGCGTTCATGGACTGGCGGATCCACTACCGGGACGCCGCCGAGATGTTCGCCCTCACGAACGAGCTGCCCGAGGGCGAGATCGCCGACCGGCGCACTTTCGCCGAGGAGACCGGCGGCATCGTCTTTCTCGCCGTTCGTCGGCGCTGAATCGCTGCCGTTTTCGGCGTCCCGCGGGCGGGTGCTAGACTCCTCGTGAGCGTGGCCCTCCCGGTCTCACGAGGAGCGGGAGCCCGGGGGAGCAGAATGCGAGAGGACTCGGAGCCGAGAGAAACGTACGAGCGGCCCCGGGTCGTGAAGATTGTCGTCGTGCGCGAGGAGATGGCGGTCACCGGCTGCAAGACCGCGAGGCAGGTCCGCGGGCCGACGCTGGGCTGCCAGCGCACCAACTGCCGGGCCGTTGGGAGCTAGAGCCATGCCGCCCGTCCCCGAGACAAGCGTCCCCGAAGTCACGTTCGCCGAGTTCCGCGAGCGAGCAGAGATCGACGCCCGGCGCATCCCGATCGAGGGAACGATCGAGACGACGTTCCGCTGCAACCTCGCCTGCGTCC
>CAXMOH010000035.1:0-4126 GCA_964194855.1 uncultured Hyphomicrobium sp. | reverse complement strand
TCGTCCGTCACGGCGTCCAGGCTCAACTTGACTGTCATGACGAGAGTCTAGGACCCACGTCTGCCAGGACAGGTCCGTTCTCGAGAGATTGTGATTGGAACGACGAGCAGCACTCGCCTCGGCGATCGCGCTGCCTCGCGGCTGAATCGGGTCAGCCGTTTTCCAGATCAGGCGGGTGGACCATGCTCTCGGCAGGAGCCTTGGTCGGACACTACGAGGTCGTCTCTCTCCTTGGTGCCGGGCGGATCAGATCACACGGTCACGAAGACCGGGGGGCGCGGCCGGCGCGCCCCCCGGGTGCGTCTCTACAGCAGCTTCACGACTCGGTCGGCGAGGCCGCCCTCACCGACCACGACAGACAGCTTGGCCTTGCCCGCGACCCTCTCGAGGACCTCGAGCTCACGCAGGCGCATGAGCACGGGGTTGGTCTCGAGGATCTTCGCGGTGTTGGCCTGCGACCGCATGGCCGCGGTCTCCTCTCGGCGGGTGATGAGCGCGGCCTCCGCGGCCTTGCGGGCCTCGGTGACCTTGTTCATCAGCTCTTTCATCTCACCGGGAAGGATGACGTCCCTGATACCCAGCGAGACGACCTCGAGTCCGATCGCAGCCACGCGCGCGCGAAGCGCCCCGTCGAGCTCGAGGGCCACCGCGTCCTTCTCACCGATAAGCGCAGCCAGGTCCCGCGCACCGATTCCGGCGCTTTGTCAATGGGAAAACTCGCGAGAGCAAAGATAATGTCAGGGAACGCGCCCCGGTTCGCGCACGCCACGCCCCTTCTGCTCAGTGGCGGAGTCTCCCAACTCGAGGCGCGCCCCCTCCGCGAGCGCCTCGAGCCGGCTCACGACACCGGGGTACTGTGCCGCGACGTCGGTCGTTTCGGACAGATCCGCTTCGAGATCGAACAGGCTGAGGCCGATCGAGCGCTGAAGGTATTTGCTGGGCATCCCGTCCGCGCCGGCCGGTCCGTCGAGGCTGCGGTAGTCGTGGGGGAAGTGGAGCTTCCAGCGCCCGCTCCGCACCGCCTCCAGGTGCCGGTTCCACCAGAAGAAGAGGGCCTCGTGGGGGGACGACGCGCCCGGCTCGCCGAGCAGCAGAGGGCGGATGTCCTTTCCATCGATGGACCGCTCGGGGAGCGGTGCCCCGACCAGGGCGGCCAGAGTCGGGAGGACGTCGATCGTCATGGCCGGTTCCCGGACGATCGCACCCCGGGGAATCCGTCCGGGCCAGCGCGCCACGAAGGGCACTCGTACCCCACCTTCGAACGAGGTCCCCTTGCCCTCGCGCAGCGGCCCGGTCGACCCGGCGTGATTCCCGTACGACAGCCACGGTCCGTTGTCGGAGGTGAAGATCACCAGGGTGCTCTCGTCGAGGTCGAGACGCTGGAGGGTCGCGAGAATTCGTCCTACCGTGTCATCGATCTCCTGGACCACGTCGCCGTAGAGCCCCTGCCTGGTGCGGCCCCGAAAGCCCTCCGAGGCGAACAGCGGAACGTGGGGCATGGAGTGGGCGAGGTAGAGGAAGAACGGGCGTTCCTGATTCGCTTCGATGAAGGCGACCGCCCGCCGCCCGTATTCGCCGGTGAGCTTCGACTGGTCCGGGTTGGTCTCGATCGTCTCCTCACCCTCGATCAGGGGGAGCGGGGGGTAGTCTTCGGGCCGCTCGGGGTGGAAAGGCCACATGTCGTTCGAGTAGGGGAGCCCGTAGTAGTCGTCGAAGCCGTGGCGCGTGGGCAGGAACGGGGGGTGGTGTCCCAGGTGCCACTTGCCGTATATCGCCGTTGCGTACCCGCGGCCCTTCAGGACCTCGGCGAGCGTCGTCTCGTCCGCGGAGATGCCGTGGCGGGCGCGAGGGCCGATGGCGCCGGTGAGACCCACACGTTGCGGGTAGGAGCCGGTGAGAAGGGCTGCTCGAGAAGCGGTGCAAACCGCCTGGGCCACGTAGAAGTCCGTGAAGCGCACCCCCTCGTCGGCGAGGCGGTCGATGTGGGGTGTGCGGAAGCCTCTCGCCCCGAAAACGCCGACGTCCGCGTACCCGAGATCGTCGGCGAAGACGAGGACGACGTTGGGGGGGCGATCGGCGGCCGGTGCAGCTGTCCCCGTCAACAGGATGAGGCTCGCCGGACCGGCCAGGAGCCGAAGTGTCTTCATCGGAGGTCCTCCATGCTTGGGATTCTAGCCCCCTGGGACGTTGACACGAGTCGGCCTCGCTCGGTACCGTCGCGCTTCAGACGGCGGAACGGGTTGATCCAGCCGGGGAGGCACACATGCGTTCGACGATTCGAGCCGGTTCGTTGCTGATGGTCCTGGGCTTGGTTCCCGGTTGTGGGGGCAGCTACGGTGACGGACCCGCGGCCTCGTCGACCCCCGCTCCGGCGCCGGCACCCACGCCGACCCCGGCGCCCATCGGCACGATTGAGTTCCTGGGGACCAGCGTGCCGGAGGGCAGCACGGTCGAGGTGGCCCCGATGTTCGAGGCCGACGGTCAGCAGGCACAGCAACTTCGGTTCAATGCGCGCATCACATTGGATGAAGACATGTCGGGGGCACTCGTCCGGGCCTGGGTACGCACCGAGGCCGAGCGCTGCATGGGCGGGGGCCGGGCCGGCGTGGAGTTTCGGGGCGGCATACCCGAGGACGTGAGGCCGGCCAGCATGAGCAGCACGGCGGGCAACTGCAGGCTTCCGTACACGACGACCCATTTGGAGTTCGAGGTCATCGCCCCGGGGGGAGAATCGGTCCTGCAGCAGCAGTTCCCCATGACCTACGACTTCGTCGCTGAGCCCTGAGGGATGGCGGCGCGCTCCCTCGTCGTCGGTCTCAACGCGGTCATCGTCGCCGTGACCGATGAGGCGCCACGGCTCTTGACGGTGGAGAAGGCAGGGCGCGACCTTCGCGTCGCCGGGGCGGACGCGCCCGCGCTGCCCTTCGGTCCGCTCGATCCCGCCGGGCATCGCACGCTCGAGCTGGGGCTTCGGGGCTGGGTGCGCGAGCAGACGGGGCTGGACCTCGGCTACGCCGAGCAGCTCTACACGTTCGGAGACCGTCACCGTGATCCCCGGGAACGCGCCGGCGGACCTCGCATGATCTCCATCGCGTATCTCGCACTGGTGCGGGAGGGCCGGGTCTCGGGTGCCGGCCGGGCGCGGTGGCGGGGCTTCTACGAGTTTCTGCCCTGGGAGGACAGCCGTGCCGGTCGGCCCGCTCTCGTCGACAGCGTGATCGCGCCGGCGGTGGCGCGCTGGGTGCAGCAGCCGGGCGAGGCCAAGGCACGCCGCGCCCGGCGCGAGCGCGCGGACATCACCTTCGGCCTTCGAGGGGCCACCTTCGCTACGGAGCGTGTCCTCGAGCGCTACGAGCTCCTCTACGAGGCGGGGCTAGTTCCCGAGGCCCGGCGCGATCGCACCCGGGCCGGGCGCGCTCGGGGCACGAGGCTGGGGGAGCCCATGGCCCTCGACCACCGGCGTCTCATGGCCACTGCCCTCGGGCGCCTGCGTGGGAAGCTCAAGTACCGGCCCGTCGTCTTCGAGCTCGTGCCCCCGACCTTCACCCTGCTGCGCCTGCAGCGCGTGGTCGAGGCCCTCGCCGGCGTGAAGCTCCACAAGCAGAACTTCCGCCGCCTGGTCGAGAAGGGCGGCCTGGTCGAGGGGACCGGGGTCGTGGAGCCACAGGGCGTGGGACGGCCTGCGGAGCTCTTCCGCTTCCGGCGCGAGGTGCTTCGCGAGCGACGCGCCACCGGCGTCGGCCTCGGTCGTCGCTGAGCCAACGGCTGGAGCGTCATCCTAAAGAGCTCCGACGTATGCTCGCGCCCTTGTCCCCCGAGACAGCTGCGCTCAGAGTGGCACCTTTGTCTCGCGCTCCGGCCGCCTTGACTTTTATGCTCTGAAGTAGCATATTTGCGTGGAATAGGGCGTATAGGCGCTTTTTCTCGTAACACGGATTATGCTCATCATGAGTATAAATGGAGGGAGCGATGAGCACGAGTCACCCGACACCGACCGGTGGTGAGCTCCGCTACACGCCCGAGGTGGCCCGCCGCACGGCGGACGTCCTCGAGCGCGTCCGTCGCGTCGTTCCCGAGATGGAGTGGCCCGTCCACGCGCCGTACGTGGATGCCATTCGCGAGTGGA
>CAXMOH010000034.1:0-4758 GCA_964194855.1 uncultured Hyphomicrobium sp. | reverse complement strand
GACGGCGGCAGGGCCGGGAGGAGGTGCACGACTCCGTCGTGGCTTTGAAGGAGCATCTCGGCCATGCCCGCCGTGCCTCCGAAGTTGCCGTCGATCTGGAAGGGAGGGTGGGTGTCGAAGAGATTCGGGAGCGTCGATCTGGCCAGGAGCATGCGCACGTGCTTGCCCGCCGACTCCCCATCCTGCAGCCGTGCAAAGAAGTTGATCAGCCAGGCCCGGCTCCAACCCGTATGGCCGCCTCCGTGCGCCAGCCGGTGCTGGAGAGTCCGTCGGGCTGCCTCCACCTGGGCCGGGCTCGACTCCGGCGTGAACTGCCGCCCCGGGTGCAGGCCAAACAAGTGGGAGACGTGCCGGTGACCCGGCTCGAGCTCCTCGAAGGGGCGTGCCCACTCCATGAGCCGCCCGTCCTCGCCGACCCGCGTGGGGGCCAGGCGAGACAGGGCGTCCCGGACCCTCTCCACGACGACGTCCTGGAGCCCCAGCGCGGACGCGGCCTCGAGGGTGTTGGAGAACACGTCCCAGACGATCTGCTGGTCCATCGCCCCGCCCATCGACACCGAGTAGCGTTGTCCGTCCGGGCCCAGGTAGGGATTCTCCGGGGAGTTGCTGGGCCCCCCGACGAGCTCCCCCGTCTCGGGATTCTCGACCAGCCAGTCCAGATAGAACTCCGAGGCCTGGCGAAGAATCGGCCAGGCCCGCTTGTCGAGGAAGTCCCGATCCCCGGTGAAGCGGTAGTGCTCCATGAAGTGCTGTGTGCTCCAGCCACCTCCGTGAGGCCACAGTCCCCAGACGAGCCGGCCGATGGGAGCGGCCCAGTGCCAAACGTCGGTGGTGTGGTGAACCACGAACCCCGAGGCCCCGTAGACCTCTCGGGCGCTCTTCCGTCCCGCGGGGACCAGCCGTTCGATGAAACGGAAAAACGGCTCGTGCATCTCGGAAAGGTTGGTGACCTCGGCGAGCCAGTAGTTCATCTGGATGTTGATGTTCACGTGGTAGTCGGCGTTCCAGGGCGCCTCGACGTGCTCGTTCCAGATCCCCTGAAGGTTGGCGGGCAGGGTGCCGGGACGAGACGACCCCATGAGCAGGTAGCGCCCGAACTGGAAGTAGAGTGCCGCCAGGGCGGGGTCCTCCCCGCCTTCTCGGACAGCCGCCAGGCGCTCGTCGGTGGGCCGATCGGGCTGCCCGCTCGTCCCGAGCTCCAGCGCGACTCGACGAAACAGCGCCCGGTGGTCGGCCTGGTGGTCGGCCAGAAGCCGCTCGTAGGGCTTCTCGGCGACGGCCAGCAGTGCCTCCTGGCACCGTGGCCCCGGGTCTCGATCGGGGAGAGGGAGCGGCCGGGCGGGGTCGTAGTCGGTGGCGGCCACGAGGAGCAGCGTCACCGCGTCTGCCCCCTCCACGTGTAGAGCCGCCTCGGAGCCCCGGTGCTCGACCTGCCCGCCCTCGGCTCGGACGAGGACACGGGTTTCGAATCGCGTGCCGAGCTGGTCCCCGGCGTGCTGGGCGCGACCGCTCATCACCAGGGTGCGCGCGCCGTCGGCCCTGACCGTGGCGTCGACAGGTCGGTCGAGGGAGAGGTCGAAGCTCACCTGGCCCGGGGAGTCGGAGGACAAGCGGACCACCAGGACCTGATCGGGAGCACTGGAGAAGACCTGGCGCTCGAAGGCAATGCCACCCGCCGTGAACCGCGTCCGGGCCACGGCCGCGTCGAGGTCGAGCTCTCTCCTGTATCCCTCGATGTCCCCGTCGATCCGGAAGCGCATCCGAAGGTCGCCCAGCGTCTGGTAGCTGCGCGGGCTGATGCGCGGGCTCATGATTCCCCTCAGGAGCTCGTGGCAGCGAGCATAGTCGCCGTCGAACCACGCCTGCCTGGCCTCACCCACGACCTCGGCAACGCCGGCACGGGGTTCCGGAACCGGTGGGCCGGCCCAGACCGACTCCTCGTTGAGCTGCAGACGCTCCTCGTGCACCCCGCCGAAGACCATGGCTCCCAGGCGTCCGTTGCCCACGGGCAGCGCCGCGGTCCATTCGGCGGCGGGCTGGCGGTACCAGAGGACCAGGTCGCCTTCACCGGAGACCGCCTTTTCGCCCGCCTGGGCGCCGGATCCGGCGAACGCCAGGGCAGACACGACCGTCAGCAGCGTCCACCGGCTCGTCGTCATGAGGGCCCCTCCCTGGGACACGACCCGATCGGGACACCCGGGCCGCTCGCCGGATTGTATTCCCGGACGGCCTCCAGTGGCCCGCAGAGGGATAGAATGCGCGTGCGTTTCCGGAGCGGGGGGAGCAGCCTCGGCGGACTCGTCTTCAACTCAGGACCCAGGGTCCAGGACTCAGGATTCAAGGAGGCACCATGGCTTCGGATCGGAAAGAGATGACCCGGCGCGACTTCGCGTCGCAAACGGCGACCGTGGCTGCGGCGGTCGTGGCCGGCGGGAGCGCGCTCGGCGGCAAGGCCGCTGGCGCGCCGGCGGTGTCCCGTGGCGTCGCGGGCGCGAACGACCGGGTGGTCCTCGCCAGCGTCGGGATCCGTGGCCAGGGGAACAGCCTCAAGCGAGGCTTCGCCCGGCTGCCCGGGGTCGAGATCAAGACGCTGTGCGATCCCGACGAGAACCTCTTCGCGAGCCGGGCCGCCGACGAGGAGCTGGCCGACGTGTCGACGTTCAAGCCGGGGTACGAGAAGGACCTCCGGCGGGTCCTGGACGACAAGGACATCGACGGGGTGATCATCGCCGCCCCCAACCACTGGCACGCCCTCGCGACGATCTGGGCCCTTCAGGCCGGCAAGCACGTGTTCGTCGAGAAGCCGACCTCTCACAACGTGTGGGAGGGCCGGAAGATGGTCGAAGCGACCCGCCGCTACGGGAAGATCGTCCAGACGGGCTACATGAACCGCAGCCGCTCGGCGGTACGCCAGGCCATCGCCTTCATTCACGAGGGAGGGATCGGCAAGGTCTACATGGCCCGCGGCCTCTGCTTCAAGCCGCGGCCCTCCATCGGGAAGTACCCGGATGGACCCCTTGGGCCGGGCGAGACCTACCGTCTGAACGCCGAGACGACCCAGACCCAGCCGCCCTGGACGGCGGAATACCTCGAGAAGGTCGACTACGACCTCTGGCAGGGACCCGCCCCGGAGCGCCCCTTCAACCGCAACCACTTCCACTACAACTGGCACTGGCACTTCGCCTACGGCAACGGCGACACCGGCAACCAGGGCCCTCACCAGTTCGACATCGCCCGCTGGGGGCTCGGCAAGGACGAGCACCCGGTCTCCGTGAGCTCCGTCGGTGGATACTTCGGCGGACCCTCCTCACAGGACACGCCCGACACCCAGACCTCGCTCTTCCGGTACGCGGACGGGACCGTTCTCGAGTTCGCCACCCGGGGGGAGTACACGAACGACGAGGGCGGCCAGCGGATCGGCAACCTCTTCTACGGCTCGAAGGGCTGGCTGTTCGTCAACGGCAACGGACGGGACTGGCAGTCCTATTTCGGGAGGAAGAACGAGAAGGGCCCTGGATCCGACGCTCCGCCGGATTCGGGCGGGAGCGATCCCCTGGTCCTCACCAGCATCGCCAGCCCCCACTACCAGAACTTCCTCGATGCCGTTCGGGCGAACGACCGCTCGAAGCTCACTTGCGAGATCGAGGAGGGACACCTCTCGACGACTCTGCCGCTCATCGCCAACGTGTCCTACCGCGTGGGACGGGCGCTGACATTCGACGGGAAAAGCGAGAGCTTCGGCGACGACGCGGAAGCGAACGCCCTCCTCACACGAAACTACCGCGCGCCGTTCGTCGTCCCCGACGAGCCGTAGGCGTGAGCATGCCGCCGCTCACGGGAGCGAACTTCATCGGTGCGCGCGAGTCTCGAGAAGGCGCGGGCAGTGGCTTTCGAGCCCGGGACCCGACGAGCGGGGCCGCTCTCGACCCGGAGTTCGCCGAGGCAACCGCGGCAGAGGTCGAAGCGGCCGCCCGCGCTGCGGGCGACTCCTTCGAATCCGTCGCGGCCGTGCCGCCGGAGCAGCGTGCTGCGTTCCTGAGGGCCATCGCCGACCAGCTCGAGGGCCTGGGCGATGCGCTGCTGGAGCGCGGGGAGGCCGAGACGGGACTGCCCCGGCCGCGCCTCACCGGCGAACGGGCCCGCACCGCCAACCAGGCACGACTCTTCGCCAACCTCATCGAAGAGGGCTCGTGGGTGGACGCGCGCATCGACCGCGCGCTGCCCGACCGCAAGCCCCTGCCCCGCCCCGACCTGCGCCGCATGCTCGTTCCATTGGGGCCCGTGGCGGTCTTCGGTGCCTCCAACTTCCCCCTGGCCTTCTCCGTGGCGGGAGGCGACACCGTGTCCGCGCTGGCGGCAGGCTGTCCCGTGGTGGTGAAGGCCCATCCCGCGCACCCCGGCACGTCGGAGCTGGCGGCCCGAGCCATCCTCTCCGCCGCCTCGGAGACCGTCATGCCCGACGGCATCTTCTCGATGCTCCACGGGCCCTCCCCGGCCGTGGGGCAAGCCCTGGTCACACAACCGCCCATCCAGGCCGTGGGCTTCACGGGCTCCTTCCGAGGCGGGAAGGGGCTCTTCGACGCGGCCTCTGCACGCAAGCAGCCCATCCCAGTCTTTGCGGAGATGGGCTCGGCCAATCCCGTCTTCATCCTGCCGGACGCGCTGGCGACGAAGGGTGACGATATCGCCAAGGCACTGGCGGCCTCCGTCACCCTTGGCAGCGGGCAGTTCTGCACGAGCCCCGGCCTCAGTTTCGTT
>CAXMOH010000033.1:0-5394 GCA_964194855.1 uncultured Hyphomicrobium sp. | reverse complement strand
CCTGCGGGGGCTGGAAACGGGGGTCAGCGGCTTCGCCCGGGAGGACCTGGACGAGACCCGCATCAAGCAGAAGCTCCTCGAGGCCGACCCCGACCGGATCTTCTACGTGAAGCTGGCTCTCGATCTCGGTTGGAGCCACGAGGAGGTGTTCCGGCTGACGGGCATCGACCCGTGGTTCCTCGACCAGCTCCAGCAGATCGTGGACCTCGAGGCACGGATCGGTCCGGGCCTGGTCGAGGATGCCGAGACCCTCCGCCAGGCCAAACGGATGGGGTTTTCGGACGCTCGCCTGGGACAGCTCGCAGAGACGAGCGAGTCGGCCGTGCGAGAGGCTCGAAAGGCCCTCGGCATCGAGCCCGTCTACAAGCGTGTCGACACCTGCGCGGCCGAGTTCGTCTCCCATACGCCCTACCTCTACTCGACCTACGAGCGCGAGGACGAGGCGGAGCCCACGGACCGGAAGAAGATCGTGATCCTCGGCAGCGGCCCCAACCGCATCGGGCAGGGGATCGAGTTCGACTACTGCTGCTGCCACGCCTCGTTCGCCTTCAAGGAGGAGGGGTACGAGACGATCATGATCAACTGCAACCCGGAGACGGTCTCGACGGACTACGACACCTCCGACCGCCTGTACTTCGAGCCCCTCGCCTTCGAAGACGTCATGAACGTCCTCGAGATCGAGAAGCCCGAGGGTGTCGTCATCCAGTTCGGCGGCCAGACGCCGCTCCGTCTGGCGCTCCCGCTCCAGCGGGCCGGCATTCGAATCCTCGGCACCAGCCCCGACGCCATCGATCTCGCCGAGGACCGGAAGCGCTTCAGCGCTCTGCTCGACGAGCTGGAGATCCCCCAGCCCCCGAGCGGCACCGCCAGGTCCCTCGAGGAGGCCAAGGTGGTGGCGGAGACCATCGGGTACCCGGTGCTCGTCCGCCCGTCCTACGTGCTCGGTGGCCGTGCCATGGCCATCGTCTACGACGGCTCCCGCCTCGAGCGCTTCGTCCGCGAGGCGGTCAGTGCCTCACCCGAGCATCCCATCCTCATCGATCGCTTCCTCGAGGACGCCTTCGAGGTGGACGTGGACGCCCTGGCTGATGGCGAGCGCGTGATGATTGGCGGGATTCTGCAGCACATCGAGGAGGCGGGCGTGCACTCCGGCGACTCGGCGATGGTGCTCCCGACCTACAAGATCGCACCCGAGCACCTGGACACGATCCGGCGGTACACGCGCCAGCTCGGGCTCGCCCTGGGCGTCAAGGGACTGATGAACATCCAGTACGCCATCAAGGACGACAAGGTCTATGTCCTGGAGGTGAACCCCCGTGCCTCGCGGACGACACCGTTCGTCTCCAAGGCGACGGGAGTGCCCCTCGCCAAGGTGGCGGCCCAGATCATGGCCGGGCGCACCCTGAGCGAGCTGGGTCTCACCGAGGACCTCGAGGTGAACCGCATCTTCGTGAAGGAGTCGGTGTTTCCCTTCCTGAAGTTCCCCGGTGCGGACATCCTGCTCGGCCCGGAGATGAAGTCCACCGGCGAGGTGATGGGGATCTCCAGCGACTTCGGGATCGCCTTCGCCAAGTCGCAGCAGGCGGCGGGCTATCGCATCCCGACGTCGGGGGCGGTGTTCGTCTCGGTCAACGATTTCGACAAGCCGGGAATGCTGCCTCACGCCCGGGAGCTTCACGAGATGGGCCTCGAGATCGTCGCGACGAAGGGCACGGCCGAGTACCTGAATGCTCAGGGGGTGCCGGCGGAGATGGTCTACAAGGTCAACGAGGGCCGACCCAACATCGTCGACCTCATCAAGGACCGCCGCATCGGGATCGTCTTCAATACTCCTCTCGGGGGGGAGTCGTTCTACGACGACACCGTCATTCGCACGAGCTCTGTCCTGCACAACGTCCTCGTGGTGACGACCCTGACGGCCACCGCCGCCACGGTTCAGGCGATTCGCGCGCTCAAGGAGCGATCGACGGACGTGGCGAGCCTGCAGGAGATCCACCGCGAGGGAAAGTCGCTGCCCGCCGGCGGCCTGGCACGGTCCCTCGCGGATGCCGCAGCGGACACTGTGCCCGGCAGCAGCCGGACGTGAAGCCCCTCTACCTCGCCCTCTCCGGCGGCGGCGCCCACGCCGCGGCGCACTGCGGGGTCCTGCGCACGTTGGAAGCCGAGGGCATCCCGATCGCCGGCGTGGCGGGCGTGAGCGGGGGAGCCCTGGTGGCGGCGGCGTGGGCCGGTGGGGCCGACCTGGAGCGCTTCGTCGAGCAGGCCTCCCGGCTTCACCCGTGGATGTGGGTGCGGGGGTGGGGAGGGGGGCTTCTCTCGGGAAGCCGCCTCGGCGCCCTGATCGACGAGGCCCTTCCCGTGGCCACGTTCGCCGAGCTCAAGGTGCCGGTCATCGTGGTGGCCACCGACGTCGACACCGGCGAGGCCGTGGTCTTCCGTGAAGGCAACGTCCGGGATGCCGTCCGGGCCTCCTCCAGCTTTCCCGGGGTCTTCCCTCCCTTTGCCCTCGATGGGAGGCGGCTCGTCGACGGGGGTGTCTCGGAGGTGGTTCCCGTCCGGCGGGCACGGGAGATGGCCGGCGATCAGGGCCTGGTGCTGGCGGTCGACTGCAACGCGGGGGGTCGCTGGCCGGCCGCGGACTCCTTCGTGGCCATCGCGCTTCGAGCAGGTCTCACCCTGCTGCGGGGCCGTACCCGTTCCGAGCTGGCAGGGGCCGACCTGGTGCTCTGTCCGGCGATCGGGGTCTCCGGTTGGATGCGTCCTGACCGGATCCCGCGGTTCGCAGAGGCCGGCGAGGAGTCCGTTCGGGATGCCTTGCCCGAGCTGCGCCGGCTCCTCGGCGGCTGACCCGGGCCTCCTCGAGGGGCCGGGCCTACTTCCGCTCGAGAGTGACCAGGGTTTCCTGCGCCCGCTGAGCGATGGGGCTGCGCGGGTGCTCACGCACGATGACCTGCATCGTCGCGACTCCCATCTCGTGCCGGCCCCAGGACACGTAGGTCGAGCCCAGGAAGAACAGGAGCTTCGGCTGGTCCTCCGCCTCCGGGTCCAGCGTGAGGGCCTCCTTGATCAGGGTCTCCGCCTCCGCGAAGTGGCGCTTGGCGTTCTGCAGCAGTGCAAGGAGCAGGCGGGTCCTCCGGCGCTCGTCCACCGGCCGGTCGGAGTCGTGATCGGCGGCGTGTGCGAGATACTCCTCGCTCTCCTCGTAGCACTTCTGCTCGAAGAGGTGGTGGCCGATGGAGGCGAGCGCGGCGGCATCGTTCGGGTCCCGCACGAGCTCGACCTCCCACGCGTGGACGCGTTGGGCGGCCTCGAAGGCCTCGTCCATCACGAAGGGAAACTGCCCGGGCCCCATGAAGCTGTCCACACGCTTCACCTGGAGCCCTCCCGGGGACAGGAAGAGGATGGTCGGCAGCCCGTTGACCTTGTAGCGCTCGGTCACCTCCCTCTCGAGGCGGCTTCCCTCGGTGTCGATCTTCAGGGCCACGAAATTCTGTGCCTTCCCGACGACCAGGGGGTCGACGTACGTCGTGCGGTCGAGTCGATGGCACCACCCGCACCACTCGGCCCAGAAGTCGATCAACACCGGCATGTTGTGCTCTTCCGCCTTCTTCATCGCCTCGTCGAAGTTCTTCTCCCACGGGATTTCCTTCGGGGAGGTGGGGCCGGCGAGGAGCAGCGCGAGAGCCAGGGCGGAGGTCATGAGCAGGTCACCGTGAGAGAACGTCCGCCTGCTCGCGGCAGGCGTCGGCCTGCGCGTCGAAGAGCGACTGGAAAGAATCCGAGGAATCCCAGAACGTCTCCGGGTGCCATTGCACCCCGACGACGAAACGGCGCCCGGGCATCTCGAGGCCTTCGATGACCCCGTCCTCGTCGCAACGGGCCGACGCGACGAAGCCCTCGCCGAGCCGATCGACCGCCTGGTGATGGAAGCTGTTCACAGGGACGCTCGCCTCGCCGAGGATGTCGCGCAGGCGCGTGTCCGCATCGACCTGGATCCGATGCACCCGCCGCGAACGAGGCTCAGGACAATCGTGCCTCTCTCCCCCTGCTATGTCTGACGGGAGATCCTGGAGCAGTGTTCCTCCCTCTGCAACGTTTAACACCTGTATTCCCCTGCAGATAGCGAGGATGGGGAGGTCCCGGGCCAGCGCCTCGTGGATGAGTGCGATCTCCAGATCGTCCCGGCTGCGGTCGACCCGCCGGAGCTTCGGGTGGGGAGGCTGGTCGAAGAGCTCGGGATCGACGTCGATGCCGCCCGTGAGCAGGAGGCCGTCCAGGCGGTCGAGGAGCGGGCCGGCGTCCTGTGGCCTCGTCGGCGCGATCACCAGCGGGATCGCCTCCGCCTGCTCGACCGAGCGCACGTAGTCGTCCCGCAACACGTGGACCCCTGGCCGCCCGTGCTCGTCGTCCAGCGTCATGCCGATGACGGGCCGCATCACATCCGCTCCGGCACCGGGATGCCCAGGAGCCCCAGAAGGGTCTCCATCTGCCGGACGAAGGAGTCCACCACGAGCGTCCGGAACGCCCGGAGGGCGTCGGTCTCGGCGTGGAGCACCGAGTGCTGGGGCTTCTGGTAGTAGGAGTGGAATGCCTGGGCCACACCGAAGGCGTGCTTGGCCAGGAGGGCCACGTCCTCGGCCCGGATCGCCTGCTCTTCGACCTCCTCCGTCCGGCTCATGAGGAGGAGCAGCGTCCACACCTCGTCGCCCTCCTTGCCGCTCAGGGCATGGTCCAGGTCCAGCTCGCCGGCTGCGGCGAGGAGGTCCTCCACCCGGTGGCCCTGCGCCTCCAGCTTCCCGAATATGTTGCGAGCACGGACGACGGCGTTCTGGATGTACGGCCCGGTGTCTCCGGTGAAGGCCAGGGCCTCCTCCATGTCGAAGGTGATGATGCGCGTGCGGGTGAAGCGGAGCATGAAGTAACGCAGCGCACCGGTGGCCACCGCGGCCGCCGTCGCCTCTCGCGCGGCAGGGTCCCGGTCCGGATCGCGTTCGTCGACCTCCCCCCTGGCCTTGGCCAGGAGCGCATCCAGAAGGTCGTCGGCCTTGACCCCGAGGCCCTTGCGGCCCGAGACCTTGACGGTGCCTTCCTCTCCCGAGACCTCGTACCCCAGGGCCCGGGCCGTGGCGGGAGAGAGCACGACCTTCTCGTATGCAAGGTGGTGGGAACCCTCGGCTTCCGCCTCGTACCCGAGGGCTGCCACGCTCGCCTTGACCACGTCCTGGGTGTAGGACTGTCCGACGTCGATGACGTTGTACACGGCCTCGGCGTGACCGAAGGCAGGAGCCCCAGATTCGCCGTCTTCGCTGGTCGTCGTCCACAGCTCGTGGCTGTCGTTGTCGGTCCGGTACGGGCGGTACAGGAAGTCCTTGTCGAGTCGCCCGAGCTTCCAGA
>CAXMOH010000032.1:0-3882 GCA_964194855.1 uncultured Hyphomicrobium sp. | reverse complement strand
GCCGCGAGCGGCGCTTCCGAGACGGCCTGAGCCGGAGGCGCGCTATCGCGCGTCTGCAGCAGAAGGCCTGGCGACCCTAGACTAGATCAGGCCAGCATCTCGAAGCCGGCGCCAAAGCGTCGTTCGGCTGATGCCCAGCGTTCTGGCCGCCGCCCCGCGATTCCAGCGGTGGTCCTCGAGCACACGGCGCAGCCTCTCGATGTCTTCGGGCGTGGCCCGTCGGGCGCGTTGGGTCTTGCCTGCGGTCCGGAGGGTGTCTCTCACGCTCGTCCGGGGCCGGCCCGTCGATCTGGCACCGAAAGCCTTCGGAGAGGCCTGGGGGACGAGCTCGGGAAGGTCTTCGGGCAGCAGTGTCTGGCCTCGGCACACGGCCACCCCGTACTCGAGGGCGTTCTCGAGCTCGCGGATGTTGCCCGGCCAGTCATGCTGGAGCAGCGCCCGCAGGGTGTCGGGTGAGAAGCTCAGGGCCCCGCCGTGGCGGGCACCGGCCCGGGCCAGGATGGCCTGGGCGAGTGGCTCGATGTCTTCGCTTCGCTCCCGCAACGGCGGCACCCGGATCGGCACCACCCGCAGCCGATAGTAGAGGTCCTCCCGAAAGCGCCCGGCCTTGACCGCCACCTGCAGGTCCACGTGGGTGGCTGCGATCACCCGGGCGCGGCTCGTCCTCGGTGCGCTCTCGCCGAGGCGCTCGAAAGTGCCGTCGTGGAGGACACGGACGAGCTTCAACTGGAGGGCCGGTGGGAAATCGCTCACGCCGTCGAGGAACAGAGTCCCCTCCGAGGCCATCTCGAGCCGCCCGACCCGGGCGCGCACCGCACCCGTGAAGGCGCCCTGGACATGGCCGAACATCTCGCTCTCCAGCAGCTCCGCCGGGAGCGCCGCTGCGTTGATGGTGACGAAGGGTCCACGGCGCCGAGGAGAGTGGTCGTGGATCGAGCGAGCCACGCGCTCCTTGCCCGTGCCGCTCTCTCCGGTGATCAGGACGGTGGCCTCCGAGTGCCTGAGGTTCTCGATCAGGACGAAGATGCGGAGCATCGCCGGCGAGCGGGCGATGAGGGCTGTGATCGAAGTGGGCGTCGGAGCCCCCGTCGCCAGGGCCTGCTCCGTGGGGCGTAGCGCGAGGACGAAGGCCGGGCGAGCCTCACCCGGGGCGTGGGCGTGGGCGTGGGACGAAAACGGCGCCGCGCTCAGGGAGACGAGATGATGCGCACCGTCGTCGAGCCGCAGGTGCGCTCTCCATCCCTCCCGTCGCTCGTCGGCCAGCAGTGCGAGGGTGAGCGTGCCGGCCGGGCCGAACAGCTCCGGCCCCAGGAGCTCGGCCACATGCCGGCCCACCACGCGTTGGCTCGCACCCTGGCCCAGGGGCTCGTCGATCGCCGGCGACGCGTGGATGATGTGGAAGTCCCCGTCGAGGCAGATGAACGTCCGGCCGAGGGCGGCGAAGGCCGCGCTCACCCCCTGCCAGGTGGCGTCGGGCTCGACATCGGGCGGCTCTTCGCTGTCCATCGTTGCGGTTGACGGAGTATATGTCTTCATCTTGTCCTTGCCGAGACCGGCGGCTAGAGTGCACCCATGCGCATGACCAGACTGTGCGGCGTCTTGCTCGTGGTGGCAGCATTCTTCCTGGCCGCCTCCCATGCCGCAGCCCAACCCTCGGGCCCCGACGTCAACTACGACGAGTCGCGTGTCGGCGACCTCCCCCTGCCCGATCCGCTCGTCGCCGCGGACGGGACCCGCGTCGCCAACGAGGCGACGTGGCGGCTGACCCGCCGCGAGGAGATCCTCGAGCTGTTTCGGACCCACGTGTACGGCCGGGCCCCCGGTGCGCCGCCGGCCATGCGCTTCGAGGCCGGTCCGCCGTCCAGCGCACTCGACGGGCAGGCCACACGCCGTGAGGTCCGCGTGCTCTTCTCCGGCGAGGACGACGGGCCGGCCATGGACCTCCTCGTGTTCATCCCGACGGCGGCGCTGCGTCCCGTCCCGGCGTTTCTCGGCTTGAACTTCGGCGGGAACCACACGGTGCACCCCGACCCGGCCATCACGCTCTCACGCGCGTGGATGCGGGATGGCGCCGGCGTCGTCGAGCATCGGGCGACGGACGCCGCCCGGGGCAGCGCGGCGAGCCGCTGGCCGGTGGAGACGATCGTGGAGCGGGGCTACGCCCTGGTCACCGCGTACTACGGCGACATCGATCCGGACTTCGACGACGGCTTTCGAAACGGCGTCCATCCGCTCTTCTACAGACCGGGCCAGACGCACCCCGATCCCGACCAGTGGGGCGCCATCGGGGCGTGGGCCTGGGGCCTCTCCCGGGCCCTCGACTACCTCGAGACGGAGCCGGGCATCGATGCCTCGCGGGTGGCGGTCCTGGGACACTCCCGGCTGGGCAAGACGGCTCTGTGGGCCGGGGCCCAGGACGAGAGGTTCGCCCTCGTCGTGTCGAACGACTCCGGCGAAGGCGGTGCGTCGCTGTCTCGCCGCTGGTACGGGGAGACGATCGCCCGGCTGAACAGCGCGTTTCCACACTGGTTCTGCCGGAACTATCGCCAGTACGACGACGACGTGGCCGCGCTGCCCGTGGACCAGCACATGCTCATCGCCCTGAGCGCCCCCCGGCCGGTCTACGTCGCGAGCGCCCTGGAAGATCGCTGGGCCGACCCCCGGGGAGAGTTTCTCGCCGCGAAGGCCGCCGGTCCCGTGTACGGCCTGTTCGGGCTCTCGGGACTGGACGTCGCGGAGTGGCCGCCCGCCGACACCCCCGTGGGGCGGACGGTCGGCTATCACGTGCGGCAGGGAGGGCACGCCCTCACGGCGTACGATTGGGATCGGTATCTCGATTTCGCCGATCGTTTCCTGAAGCTGCCCTCAGGAGTGCAGGTGGGATTTCCCTAACGAGGACCGGGCCCGGCCCTGGGCCGCGGCAGGAGGCAACATGGACGCGGCATTCAACGAGTTTCTGGGCGGTGAGCTGGACAAGATTCGCGAGCAGGGCCTCTTCAAGGAGGAGTGGCCCATCCTCGGAGAGCAGGGCCCCGAGATCCGTGTCGAGGGTCGCGAAGAGCCGGTCCTCAACTTCTGCGCGAACAACTACCTTGGCCTCTCCGGGCATCCGGAGCTCGTCGCCGCCGCGCACCGCGCCCTCGACGAGTGGGGCTATGGGATGTCGAGCGTGCGCTTCATCTGTGGGACGCAGGCCCTTCACCTGGAGCTGGAGAAGAAGGCCGCGGCGTTTCTCGGCATGGAGGACGCAATTCTCTACGCGGCCTGCTTCGACGCGAACGGCGGCGTCTTCGAACCGCTCATCGGCCGCGACGACGCCATCGTGACCGATCAGCTCAACCACGCGTCCATCATCGACGGGGTGAGGCTGTGCAAGGCGAAGCGGCTCGTGTACGCCCACGCCGACATGGTGGACCTCGAGGCCAAGCTGAAGGAAGCGAGCGCCGCGCGCTTCCGACTGCTGGTCACCGACGGTGTCTTCTCCATGGATGGAGACGTGGCGCCGCTGCCCGAGATCTGCGACCTCGCCGAACGGTACCGGGCCATCGTTCTCGTGGACGACTCCCACGCCACAGGCTTCATGGGCAAGACCGGCCGCGGGACCTGGGAGCATCACGGCGTCGAAGGGCGGGTCGACATCATCACGACGACCTTCGGCAAGGCGCTGGGTGGTGCCCTGGGCGGCTGCACCGCGGGCCCGAAGGTGGTGATCGAGATGCTGCGTCAGCGCAGCCGCCCCTACCTCTTCTCGAACTCCCTGGCCCCGGCTATCGCGGGGGCGACGCTCCGCGCCCTCGAGCTGCTGAGCGCCAGCACCGAGCTCCGCGACCGGCTCGAGACGAACACGAAGGCCTTCCGCGACCGGATGACCGCCGCCGGGTT
>CAXMOH010000031.1:0-4776 GCA_964194855.1 uncultured Hyphomicrobium sp. | reverse complement strand
TCCTTCGTGAGTGGCGAGGGCGTCCTCGAGCCACCGCCTTCCCTCTTCCGCGCGTCCGACGTCCAGGCTGCTCCTGCCGAGCCGGAAGAGGACGTCGCCGCCGGCGTGCAGTGCGCGCGCGCGAAGCCACGCGTCGCGGGCCGGGCCGGCGCGGTCCAGGGCGTTCTCGGCGTCGCCAAGCCAGAGCCAGCCGAGGTAGAGGTCTTTCTCCCGAGCCACCGCCTCGCGCAGGTACACCCGGGCGCGGTCGGCATCGCCTCCGTCCAGCCCCAGTCGGCCGGCCCAGAGGAAATCACGGCTGTCGGCCCGGCTGTCGGCGAGGAGGGCCTCGATGGTCCCTTCGAGCACCGGGCTCCCTGCCGCCCCTCGTGCCCGAGCGAGCCACCGCAGCGCCGGCATCCAGCGGGGCTGCTTCTCGTACAGCGCCCAGAGCTCGGCCTCGGCGGCGGAGAGCTCCCCTGCGTAGAGCAGCGCCACGGCACGATTGAGCACTCCGTCGGGGTCCGTGCGCGAAGCGAGCTCACGGGCCGCTCTCTCGGCGTCGCCCTCGAGCCAGGCCGCGACGCCAGGCCCGGCCTCGGCGGTGGGATCGGATGCCGGGATCGGATTCGCCAGCGCGAGAAGAGGGGCCGCGATCAGCAGGGCGGCCAGGAATGTCGGAAGGGCCGTGGACGGTCTCTTGCGCAGCGTCATGATCGCCTCCTGTCTCAAGCCGCACCCCGCACGAGGACCGTGGCCAGCGAGAGCACGGCATAGCGAACAACCGATCCCGCGAGCGCAGGGGCCAGGAAGGCCCTGAAAGGCAGGGCCACCGTTCCGCAGGCGAGTGTCACGAGATAGAAGGGCGGGAAACCAAAGGCCGAGCTGGCGAGCACAGTGAGGCCGAGGGATCGGCGTCGCAATGCAAGCTCGGACATCCGCTCGAGCTGGGCGCGTGCTTTGTGCGGCATGCGGTGCGGCGCCCAGCGGGCCAGGCCGTAGAGAGTCCCCTTGGCGAAGACCTGAGCCAGGGCGGCGCCCAGGACCAGGAGCGGGAGGAACGCCGGAGGGAGCAGCAGTGCTGCTCCGACGACGGCCGCCTCGGTGTTCACCCAGGGCACGAAGCCGCCCACCAGGCAGATCCCCAGCGCACCCGCGAGGGCGATCACGGCGTCCATCATCGGCTCCGTTTCCAGCACCGGAACGCGTCGGCAAGGCCCTCCGCAGGTCGGATCGAAGGAGCCCACGCCAGCTCGCGCCGTGCTCGCTCGGAGGTGAACGGGTTGTCACGGGTCAGCATCTGAAGGAGCCCCTCGGCGTGGGGAGCGAGATCGGCCCGTCCCCGCGCGGCGACCGCGAGGGCCAGCGCTCGGAAGGCCACCCGTCCGACAACGAGCGGCACACGGGGAGCCAGCACGCGGCGGCCGAGCCCCCGGGCGGCAAAGCGGACGACGGCTGCGACGGTCACGTCGAAGTCGTTGGTGAGGTGGTAGACCTGCCCCGCCGCCCGGTCGGTGGTCGCGGCCCGGATGGCGCCGTCGGCCACCGCGTCGGCGTGGACGAGGGTGATGGTCGTTCGGCCGCCCCCGATCAGGGGGAAGATCCCCCGCTCGAGGACGGGCCCAAGGCGCGGCGCGAACTGGCGGTCGCGCCGGCCGTACATCACGGGCGGCCTCACCACCGCCCCCCAGACCCGCCCTCGCCTGTGAGCGTCGAGGACGAGCCGCTCCGCCTCCTGTTTGGACCGGCCGTACGCGTCGCCTGGCGGAAGCTCAGGAAGCGGCACCGACTCGTCGGTCGGCATCGAGCGGTAGCGGCGCCTGCCGAACACCGACGTGCTGCTCACATGGATGAGGCGCGCTCCGGCGGCTCCGGTCGCCGCGACGACGTTCTCGGTGCCCAGGACGTTCACCCGCCGGAAGGCCTCATGGTCGCTCCCGGTCCCGATGGCCGCCGCAGCGTTGAAGACTGCGGCGCAGCCGCGCGCCGCGGCACAGAGCGAGGCCGGGTCGGTGAGATCGCCTCGGGCGGTCTCCGCGCCCAGGGCCTCGAGCCACGACGCCTTCGAGCGGTCCCGCACGAGGGCGCGGGCGTGCCAGCCCTCGCCGAGCAGGCGCTCGACGATGCGGGCGCCCAGCAACCCGGTGGCCCCGGTGACGAGGGCGCGCATCACGGCGCCCCTTTCTGTGGCGCTGATCGAGTGGGGAGGGCGAAGGCAACGACGGAGTCGCCGAGGCTCGACCCGAGGCCGGCGTGCCCGCCCGCCGCGATGACCACGTACTGCCGGCCCCCCACCCGCGCACGGTAGGTCAGGGGCGTGGCTTGAGCCGACGCCGGGAGCCCGTGCTCCCAGACGAGCGCCCCGGTCGCCAGGTCGTAGGCGCGGATGCGCCGGTCCATGGTCGCGCCGATGAACACCAGGCCGCCGCTGATCAGGGGCCCGCCGAGGTTGACCGAGCCCAACTCGAACGGCACGGGCAGCTTCGTGAGATCACGCGAGGTTCCGAGAGGGACCTCCCAGCGCACCGCGCCCGTGCGCGTGTCGACCGCGTGGAGCTTCCCCCATGGCGGAGGCGTGCAGGGAATGCCGAGCGGCGACAGGAGGACGCCGCGCCTGACCGCGTAAGGCGCGGGCGCCTGCCGTGCAACGGAGAAGTGGGCGTCGCCGTCGTACCCTACCGACGTCACCTGATCCGCTGGGATGAGCGTCGTGGTGGTCGCGAGGCGGTTCGTGTTTGTGACGAGGAGGCCGGAGACGGGGTCGAAGGCGACGCCGCCCCACTCCATGCCGCCGATGAAGCCTGGCGAGACGATGGAGCCCTGGAGGCTTGGAGGCGTGAAGATGCCGTCGGAGCGCAGCGCCTCGATCCGCCGCCGGCACGCGAGCCGGTCCAACGGCGTGAGGCCCCAGGCATCGTCCGGCCGGAGGCCCTCGGGGGCAAGCGGTGGGGGGAGCACCGGCACGGGCTGGGTCGGCGAAAGCGTCTCACCGGGAACGTCGCTCGCGGGCACGGGGCGCTCCTCGACGGGGAAGAGGGGCTCGCCCGTCAAGCGGTCGAGGATGAAGAGGTAGCCCATCTTCGTGGCCTGAGCCACGGCCGGGATGTCGCTCCCGCCCCGCCGCACCGTGACGAGGGCGGCCGGCGCGGGAAGGTCGTAGTCCCAGACGTCGTGGTGGACCATCTGGAAGTGCCACACCCTCTCGCCGGTGGAGGCGCGGAGCGCGACGAGCGAGTTTGCGTAGAGGTTGTCCCCGGGTCGGAAGCCACCCCAGTGGTCCGGGCTCGCGCTGCCGGTGGGGACGAAGACGAGATCGAGCTCGGCGTCGGCGGTGATGGTGGCCCACGTGTTGGCGGCGCCTGCCGCGATGAACTCGCCGGTCTCCGTTCGCCCTCCCACCCCCGGGAGGGGCTCCCAGCCCCACCGCAGGGCGCCCGTCCGCGCGTCGAAAGCCCGCACCACCCCGCTCGGCGCGTCGACGGACTTGCTGTCGGAGATCTTGGAACCCACGATCACCAGGTCACCCACGACAGCCGGCGGTGCAGTCTGCTGGTAGTCGGACCGGCGTCCCTCGATCCGGTCGACGCCCGGGCCGAGGTCCAACTCCCCACCCTTGCCGAAGTCGGCGCACGGCTCGCCAGTGCGGCCGTCCAGGGCAAAGAGCCGGGCGTCGAGCGCGGCCAGGAACACGCGACGGCGGCACGCCTCGCCGTCGGCACGCTCCGGATCGAGCCAGGTCGAGACGCCCCGGGACGTGATCAGGCTCTGCTGCGTCCGGTCGAGTGCAGGGTCGAAAGTCCAGAGCTCCCGGCCGCTCTCGGCGTCGAGCGCCACGACTCGGCAGGCCGGCGTGGAGAAATACAGGACACCGTCCACCATGACCGGCGTGGCCTCGAAGGCAGTGCCGGCGGCCTGGTCGGAGCCGTCACCCACGTCGCCCGTGTGGTACGTCCACGCGACCTCGAGGGCCCGGACACTCTCGGCCGTGATGTCGGCGAGCGCTGAGTAGTGGGTGCCCTGCACACCGTCCGCGGTGGGCCACTCGGCGATGGCGGCCGTGGCGGGCCACGCGAAGGCCACGGCACTCTTCTCGCGAGACGCGAGGGCGGTCGCGACGACCAGCAGCAGGATCGTCGCGAGGGCCGTTACAACGGCCAGGGGGGAAGAAAGTGTTCTTTTCATGGTCGCTCCTCTCTGAAAGTGTGAGAAGCGACCAGACGACCGTGCTACGCGTGTGTGGCTGAGGCTGTGACAGTTTCGGGTCTGTCACAACGTCCGACGCGCGTACCGCCTCGGCTCGGCGTCTGCGTCGTGTGCCTTATCATGCCCAAAGCCGCGCCGCAGACATCGGCTGTACACTCGATTGAGAAGCCGTGACCCATCGAACCCTGGAGCGGGCACGCCCCATGACCCTGATGCCGATGTCTGGCAAGGCGGGCCGCCGCCTGTACCCTTTACTGCGGCGGCTAACCACTCTCCTGCTCGCCGTGCTCTCAGCAACCTCCTGGGCGACGGAGCCGGGAGGCCCTTCGGCCGCAGGGCGGGCGGGAGTCGATTGGCCCACGTTCCTCGGACCCACGGGCGACGCCGTCTCCCCGGAAACGGGGATCCGCACCGACTGGAGCCGGGGGCTCCCCGTCGTTTGGCAGAAGGACGTGGGCGAAGGCTACAGCATGGGCACGGTGTCCTCGGGACGCTTCTTCCTCTTCGACCGCGTCCGCGGCGACGCCCGCCTCAGAGCCCTCGATGCGGGCAGCGGCGAAGTCCTCTGGAGCACGACCTACCCTAGCCGCTACG
>CAXMOH010000030.1:0-2888 GCA_964194855.1 uncultured Hyphomicrobium sp. | reverse complement strand
GCCAGGAGGCCCGCCAGGAGCGGGGACACACCGATCAGAACCCCTGCCCAGAGCGCCGCCGCCTCCGGCTCGGCCACCCCGAGCTCGCGGACGTAGAGCGGAAGGAACGGGATGACGAAGGCGAAGCCCGTGAAAACCGAGAAGACCATCAGCACGGTCACGAGCTGGTTGCGCCGTGCGACGGCCGTTTGCTGCCTCAACTCAAAAGCCAAACCTCACCGATGGCCAGCGAGCCGGAGGTCGAGAGGCGGGTGCGGCTCTGCCCTTCCGAGCCCCGCTCGCGGGCCACTTCGGCGGCACGCCCCCGCAACTCGACGGCCGGCTCCGGGACTCGAGTCACCACCACGTCTCTCCAGAAGACCCCCCGGCTCCACCCCGTGCCGAGGGCCTTGCTCGCCGCTTCCTTTCCGGCGATGGCAAGGGCGAGGGCGAGAGTCCGCTCGGGCTCGTCAGGAGGGAGGTGGCGGGCCTCCTCAGGGTCCATCAGCTTCCGTATGAACCGCTCACGGTAGCGCTCGAGCAGGCGTTTCACCCGTACGGTCTCCACCAGGTCCACGCCGACGCCCACCACCATTGTCACGAGGGATGTGACGATAGCATAGGGCCGTTTGTGGACCGGCTGGGACGCGACGGCTAGAATTGGCTCCCCGGGGAGGCGGCGTGGAGATCCCGAAAGAGGTCGGTCCTTTCGAGCTGCGGCGGACCATCGGTCACGGTACGTACGGTGACGTGTTCGAGGCATTCGACGCGGAGCGCGAGATCCGCGCTGCAGTCAAGGTCTTCGGGCGGGCGCCGAGGGGCAAGGCTGCGTTTGCGCGACTGCGCCGCGATGCGCTGGCCGCCGGGGCACTGGGCCACCCGAACATCGCGATGGTCATTGCGGCGGGGCAGCACGAGGACCTGCCGTGGGTGGCGACGGAGCTGGTCACGGGCGTCAACCTGGCTCAGGTCGTGCGGTCCCATGCCTTCTGGCCCATCGAGAAGGTTCTCGACGTCTGGCGTCAGCTGTGCGAAGGACTGGCTCATGCCCACCGCGAGGGCCTGCTGCACCTCGACCTCAAGCCCAGCGACATCCGGGTCAACTCCGACGGTGACATCAAGGTCGTCGACTTCGGTGTGTGGCACCTCAAGACGATCGAGCGGCGCAAGCCCCGGAGCTCGGACGAAGGCCTCCACTACCGGCCGGCGGAGGTCCTTGCGGGTCGGCGTCCCGACCAGCGTGCCGACATCTTCGCCGTGGGCGCCATCGTGTACGAGCTCATGACGCGCCGAAAGGCGTTCCCCGGAGAAAGCCCCACGGAGGTGATGAGGAGCGTGTCCCGTGGGGAGCTCGATCTGACCTCGCTGACGTCCTCGGCCTTCTCGCCGGGCTTCGAGAAGATCCTCGGAGCGTGCCTCGAACGCCAGGTGAGTGCACGCCCTGCATCGTTTGAAGACGTTCATGCCGACCTCGTTCAGCTCGTTCGAGAGACTGCTCCTCGGCTCCGCGAGGCGGAGCTGCGTCCCGAACCTGTGCCCCAACCCGTTCCCGAGCGCGAGGAGTACCTCGAAGAGCTGACCCGTGCCCGCGCGGAGGATCGGCTCGAGGACGCGCTCGACATCTGTCGCAAGCTGCGCACCCTCGATCCCGAGGACGATCGAGCCCGCCGTGCCTTCTCGGAGATCGAATCCGTGATGCTCGGCCGGGAAGCCGACGAGTTGGTGGGCGAGGCACTGGCTCACGCTGCGGACGGTGACTTCGATCGGGCCACGCGTCTTGCGGAGAAGGTCGAGCGCCTGGCCCCCTGGAGCCCCCGGTACCTCGAGCTGCAGGTCTATCTGGACGAAGAAGGAGCTCGTCGAGCGGCTGATCGTCTCGTCAGGACCGCCAGGGAGTGCAGGGAAGAGGGGCGGGAGGAGGAGGCCCGAGCGGCGCTTCAAGGGGCGCTTGCGGCGATGCCAGGACACGCCATCGCCATCCGAATGCTGCAGGAGCTCCGCCGCCGCGGCCCGTCGTCGAGGAAGCGGGTCGCCGCGGCGGATGGCGTGGGCTCCGTCTCTTCTCCGGAGGTCACGGCCTCAACGAGAGAGGGCGCTGACGACCCGGACCGACCCGGGGCGGCCGAGTCCACGCAGCCGAGAACGGAAGCCGAGGCCCTCACTGCGGACGCCTTGCGCCACTTCACCGCAAGCGAGCACGATCAGGCTCGAAAGGCCATAGAAAGAGCCCTCGCGCTGGACCCGGAGAACCGGCGCGCCAGGGACCTCCAGAGGATCCTTCGGGTTCTTGGCTAGTGCCCTATAATTGGGGCAGGGAGTCCAAGGAGGTCACGATGCGGGGTGTGCTTGTCGCGGCTGTCGTTGCAGCTGGTTTGCTTCTGGCCTCGTTTGTCTCGGCACAGGGGTTGGGCGACGTCGCGGACCAGGAGAAGAAGAAGAGGAAGGCCGCGCCGGCATCCGAGGCCAAGTCGTACGACGAAAACGACCTGGGCCAGTCCGTAGCTGCCGTTGGCGTGCCGACGTCGCTTCCCGAGACTGCCGACGAGGCGTCGGAGGAAGGGGGCGGGGAGCAGGGCGAAGACGGGGGCGACGAGGCCGCGGAGGCCGAAGCGGATGCGCAGGCGCAGGCGGAGGCCGCCTGGCGCACCCAGCTCGAGCGGGCTCGCAAGGAGGAGGAGGTCTACCGCGAGGTCTCCGAGCGGCTCCAGCTCGAGCTGAACGACACGAGCGGTGGAATCTACAACCCCGGGAGGGCTGCCAGACTGCAGTTCCTCGAAGAGAACAAGCAGCTTCTGGCCGAGACCCAGCAGCGCGTCGCCACCCTCGAGGCGGAGGGGCGGGCCAACGGCTATCGCTGAGGCGGCCGCTTCAGCCGTCGCACCTTCTTCTCTTCGGCGAGGATCCCGCGG
>CAXMOH010000029.1:0-3963 GCA_964194855.1 uncultured Hyphomicrobium sp. | reverse complement strand
CGCCGTCCTTCCGGACCGATGAGCAGGAGATCAACAGCAGCTTCGCAACCCGGATCACGACCGACCTGACCTACGACCTGGCCCGGGGATGGGACCTGCGGGGGCGGTTCTTTCTCATCGGACGGGAAACCGAGGTGGGCGACGCCGCGTTCGACCAGCGGGTCCAGATACTGCTTCGGTACACGCTCTTCCGATTCCACGACGACGAGATCCGTGTGCGGGGCGGCACGTTCTACGAACGCCACTTCCGGGGCGACGAGATCGACGACTTCAACGTGTACCGCCAGAGGTTCGAGATGCAGGCGGACACTTGGAGGTGGGCGCCCGGGATCCAGCAGGACTTCTTCTTCGATGACGCTCGCGGGTTCTTTCGCAGCCGGACGCGGGTCGGACTCTTGTGGAGCTTCGAGACGAAGAAGCAGATCACCCTCGCCTATCAGTTCCAGTACACGCAGAACCGGCTCGGCACGTGGACGCCTCAGCACGCCATCGTTTTCCGCTATTGGTTCGGCCAGCGGCTCTCCGCGCGTGGGGGGCGCTAGATGATCCACCGTATGGCACGAATCTGCTTTCTCGTCCTCGTCCTGGCCGGCCTCGGGCTGCTCGTCGGCGCCTGTGGCCGCGACGCCCCGGTCAGCGGCGAGGGCCTGCTCGTCGAGCGGCGCCCCAACCTCGCATACGAGGAGCTCTTCCCGCGATACGTGGAGCTGTGCGTGACGAGCCAGTACCGCTCGAAGACGAAGGGGCGGGGTGGGCCAGCTGGCCACGCGCTGATGTACATCAAGGGCGCGTGCAAGGACGAGGACGCGCCCTTTCCCCAGCTCCGGCGCTGCCGTACGGAGGCCACCACCCTGGACGATCCGGAGCACGGCGCCGGCGTGAGCGTGAACCGCTGGCTGAGGAACGTGAACTGGCTGGCGATTCCCGGCTACAGGCTCTTCTACGAGGGCAACCTGGCTGCGGGCCAGCGCCTGACTCGGGCTCACTTCGACGCCACCGCACGTGACGCGATCGACAAGGGGGTTTTCGAGGGGGTGGAGCTGCACGACTACCCCACCGATGCCCAGGAGCGCAGCCTCGAGGATTTCGTCACCCACCAGACGCTCGGAGTGGATTTCGCCATCCAGTTCGCCCGCACCGCGTTCTGCTCGCGCCTGCCCGTGACCGAGCCGGTCTTGGACGAGATCGTGGCGTTTCTGAACGACAAGAACCGGGAGTATGCCACCGGCGAGGCCGAGTACAACTGGAATGGCCTGTCCGACAACTGCGTCCACACGGTTCGCAACGCCCTGGCTGCAGCGAATGTGTGGTCGCCCATATCGGTGAGGGCCGTCAGGTTCCAGAGGTTTCTCAACATCGCCGTCCCCGCGAACGAGTTCGTGAACCTGGCCGTCCTCGGCGCCGAGGGACCCCTCGACGACTTTCAGGAGATCTACCGGGAAGATCCGCTACGGGACGCCCTCCATGAGTCGCAATGGCTCCCCACGCGGCACGGGGCGCTGCTGAAGACGCTGCCTGTCCACCAGCCGAACGACCTCTTCGACCCGACCTTCCGCCTCTTCGCGCTGGAGTCGCCCTTCACGAGAGGCAAGAGGGCGGCAGCGCTTCGCCTTCTCTCTGACGAGCGCTTCGTGGATCTCGGTGCGAACCTCCGTTACTTCCGCGGCAGGTACGATGCGATCCTCACGGAGCGCTACGCGGACTTCGACGGCCTCGCCAGCGTTCGCGGCACGCCTTTCCGCCGCATGGAGCGGCTTCACTACGACTACATCCGGGCGCAGCGGGACGAAGTCGACGAGATGCTCGACCGCCTTGCGACGCCGACGGATTGAGGAGGAGCAATGCAGAGCAACAAGACTGAGACGACGCTGACGGGACTGGCCCTGGTTCTTGCACTTGGGTGCCAGGCCCAGGCGCCGGCACCCGAGACGTCGGAGGAGGCCGCGCCGCCAGCGAAGACGGCCACCGTCGTCACGGACGTGGGCTTCTCGACGCCGGAGTCGATACTCCACGACGTCCAGGCCGACCTCTACCTGGTCAGCCAGATCAACGGCGAGCCCCTCGACGCGGACGGCGACGGCTTCATCTCCCGCGTCTCTCCCGACGGCACGGTCGCGGAGCTGAGGTGGATCGACGGCCGGGCCGAGGGGGTGAGCCTGAGCGCGCCCAAGGGCATGGCGCTGGTCGGCGACCGCCTGTACGTCACCGACATCGACAGCGTCCGCATCTTCGATCGGGTGAGTGGCGAGCCGAAGGGCGAGATCGCGGTCGACGGGGCGACGTTCCTGAACGACCTCGTGGCCGCGCCGCAGGGGGGCGTCTACGTCTCCGACACCGGAATGAAGGCGGGCGAGTCCGGCTTCGAGCCGTCGGGGAGCGCGGCCGTCTACCACATCAGCACCGACTCGAAGCTGACCGCCGTCCTCAAGGACCCGGAGATGGCCGGGGCCAACGGTCTCGCCGTCGACGGCGACCGCCTCCTTGTGGTGACGTTCGCCGGCAACCAGCTCTACGCCATCAAAGGCGGTGAGCGGGTCGTTCTGGCCGAGTTGCCCGCGGGCGGGCTCGACGGCATCGTCCAGCTTCCAGACGGGCGCTGGGCCATCTCCAGCTGGGAAGGGAGGGCCGTCTACGCCGGTCCCCTGGAGGGGCCGTACGACGTGCTGGTCTCCGACATCGAGTCTCCGGCCGACATCACCGTGGACACCGTCCGCCGCGCGCTCATCATCCCGAGCTTCAACCGCAACGAAGTCGTGATCCACCCCCTGAAGTAGGCGCGGAACCGTCAATCGGACTCCCGCCCGCCAGGCCGCGGGCGGGAGCTCGAAACATGCGTCCATTACAGAACCTTCATGTTGCGGCAAGTGTCCGGCAAGCCCCGGCGCCTAGATTGAGGGGTGAGATCAGAAGCCGCCCCGCGGCGGGGCCCGGCTCTACGACACAGGAGAACGAACATGACCCTTCGAAGCAGACGGCCGCGCTTGCGTTTCGGCCTCGCGACAGCAGCGGTGGCGGTGGCGTTCGCTGCCTCCGGGCTTCTCACCTCGGCGACGGCGACGCCGACGCCCGCCCCGGTGGCGGTGCCCTCGGGAGCCGCGTTGGCACAGGGAGGCTTCGCCGACCTGATCGAGGCGGTGAGGCCGGCGGTGGTGAACATCTCGACCACCCGCGGCGTCACCCGGGCACGCATGGACGGACCCGGCCCCCAGCAGTTCGGACCCGACTCGCCGTTCGGGGAGTTCTTCCGTCGGTTCGGCCAGCCCGCTCCAGGCGGGGAGGGCCAGACCGTCCAGGGCTCCGGCTCCGGCTTCGTGGTCGCTCCCGACGGCTACGTCGTCACCAACAACCACGTGGTGGAGGGAGCGGAGAAGATCACGGTGACCCTCGACGACGGCACCACCCACCCCGCCGAGCTGCACGGTGTCGACCCCAAGACCGACATCGCGGTCCTCAAGATCGAAGACGGCGACTCGCTTGCGTACGTCGAGTTCGGAGACTCGGACGCGACCCGCGTCGGCGACTGGGTGGTCGCCATCGGGAACCCGTTCGGGCTCGGTGGCACCGCCACCACCGGCATCGTCTCGGCGCGAGCCCGGGACATCCAGTCCGGCCCGTTCGACGACTTCCTGCAGATCGACGCCCCCATCAACCGGGGCAACTCCGGCGGTCCGCTCTTCGACACGAGCGGTAAGGTGATCGGCATCAACACCGCGATCTACTCGCCCAACGGGGGCAGCGTCGGCATCGGCTTCGCCATCCCGGCGTCGCTCGCCGCAGGTATCGTTCAGCAGCTGAAGAACGACGGGCGGGTCGAGCGCGGCAGGCTGGGCGTCTCCATCCAGGGGATGGACGAGGAGATCGCCGAGAGCCTGGGCCTCGAGGAGACGAAGGGCGCGCTGGTCGCCGAGGTCGTGCCGGACAGCCCGGCCCACGAGGCGGGTGTTCGAGTCGGCGACGTGATCA
>CAXMOH010000028.1:0-9218 GCA_964194855.1 uncultured Hyphomicrobium sp. | reverse complement strand
TGTCCAGGAGCGGCACGCCGCTGGGCGTGCTGACCCGGACCCCCGTCACAGTGCCGTCGGCCTTGATCGTGAAAGTCACGCCGATCGGTCGGTTGAATCCGGACTTGATCTGCTGGTTCCAGAGGATCCAGATCTTCTGCTGCACGCCGGCCATGTACCAGTCGCCACCGCTGTCCGTGCCGTCGGGGACTCCCGGCCCGGCCGGGCCGAACTCGAGGCCCGGAGTCGCTGCTCCGGCCCCGCTGGCTGCCGCCCGCCTGGGAGCCACCGGCGCCGGCGTCGCTCGGGCCGTGCGCCGCGAGTCGGGCTCTGGAAGGGCGTTCGGCCGAGCCTGCTCCCGCGGCGGCTTGAGGACCTTGGGTGGGGGAGCCGGGGGCGGTGGCTCGGCCGGCTCCTCGACCGGCTCGGGCTTGGCCGCCGGGGGCTCCGAGGCCCGTGGTGAACCGCCCCCACCTCGAGGCAGCACCACGGCAAAGCCGTCCGCCACTTGCAGGATCGGTGCACGGGGGGTGAGGAGCGGCGCGGCGATGGCCACGGCGAAGAGCACCAGGTGGGCGGTGAGGGAGACCAGGAACGAGCGGGAAAGCCCCGCGTCCAGGGCCGATCGCTCGGCGAGCACGCGATCGACAGCCTCGTTCACTGAATCTCGTCCTCCGGGAGCACGTACACGAAACCGATGGTGTCTATTCCGGCGCGCTTGATGAGGTCCACCACGCGGATGACCTCAGAGTACCGCAGTGCCTCGTCCGCACGGAGGTAGACCACGGGTTCGGGGCTGGTCGAGGTCATCCCGCGGAGCCGGTCCTCCAGCAGCGCGAGGTTCACCGGGCGATCGCTGATGAAGACACGCCCCTCGGCATTGATCGAGACGGTGATCCGATCCTGAGGTGGAATCTGCGGCTGGTTGGCCACGGGCAGCGACACGTCGATGCCCCGGCTCATCATGGGCGCCGTCACCATGAAGACCAGCAGCAGCACCAGCACCACGTCGACCATGGGAGTGACGTTGATCTCGCCCAGGAGAGGCGCCCCCCTCTGTGATCGGAGGGTGCGATAGAAGGAGCCCGCACTGGAGCCGCCTGCCTTCACCGTGCGTTCCTTGCCTTCAGATCTACGTGAAGTTCCGCTCGACGATGTTCAGGAACTCGAGCGCGAAGTCGTCCATCATCGCGTTGAGCACCTTCACTCGGCTCGCGAACTGGTTGTAGAAGACGGCGGCCGGGATGGCGGCAAAGAGGCCCATGGCGGTGGTGACCAGCGCCTCCGAGATGCCCGGCGCGACCACCGCGAGATTGGCCGAGCCCATGCGACCGATGTCCTCGAACGCGTTCATGATGCCCCACGTGGTGCCGAAGAGGCCGATGAAGGGCGTCACGCTGGCCGTCGTGGCGAGAAAGCTCAGCCGTCGTTCGAGCCGGGTCACCTCGACCGTTGCCGCGCGCGCCAGCGAGCGGGAGAGCGACTCGATGCTTCGCACCACCGGGCGCGATTCGGCCTCTCCCGATCCCGAGCGCACCTGTTGGTTCACCTCGTGGTAGCCGGCCTGAAAAACCCCGGTCAGGGGGCTGGCCTTGAGCTGCGAGCACACCGAGTTCACCTCGGAGAACTTCGTGCTCTTGCGGAACACGTTCAGAAACGTGTCCGTGTGCCGTCGGGCCTTCTGGAGGACGAGACCCTTGTAGACGATGATGGCCCAGGACACGAGGGAGAAGATCAGGAGTATGGCCAGGACGATCCGGGCGACCCAGCCGGCGTGGGCCAAAAGGCCCGCAACACCGCCGGAGAACGCCTCGGCCTGGGCCTGGGCCAGAAGGGGGGCGATCAGCAAGGACACCTCTCTAAGTTGCGTTACCAATTCAGAATCCCACAATGGGTTGTGGTTGTCAATTCAACGGCCGCATGCGCCAAACGACGAGTTGATGATCGGTCCTTTTCCGCCCTTTTGACGTGTCCTCATGCATTTACGCCGGACGCGGGGTGTGTTATTCTCCCCTTTCGCTTGAAGTCGCATGCTTAAGTTATTACGTATCAACAACATCGCGCTGATTCCAACCCTCGAGCTGGAGCTGGGACCCGGGCTGACCCTCCTCACCGGTGAAACCGGCGCCGGGAAGTCGATCCTGATCGACGCACTCGGGCTCCTGCTGGGCCGACGTGCCTCGGCCGACCTCATTCGAACGGGAGAGGACCGGGCGGTGGTCGAGGCGGTCGTCGAGCTCGAGGACGCCGAGGCGCGGCTGGCAGCCCACGGGCTGCCACTCGACGGCCGGGACGTCGTGCTGCGGCGGGAGCTGTCGGCAAGCGGCAAGGGCCGGGCCACGATCAACGGCGCCCTGGTCCCGCTCAGCCTGCTCCGCGAGCTGGCTTCCGGGGTCGCCGTCGTCCACGGCCAGCACGAGCCCCAGGGCCTCCTGGATCCGGCACGGCACCTGGACGTGCTGGACCACTTTGCCGGGCTCGAGGGAGCGGGCGGGCTCCGGCAGGCATACGGCGAGCTGCGGAAGGTGGAGACAGCCCTCGATCGTTTGCGCAGCGACCGCCGCGAGGCGGGGCGTCACAAGGAGATGCTCGAGTTCCAGGCCGGGGAGATTGAAGGAGCCGCCCTGGCCCCCGACGAGGAGGATCACCTGCGCCTGGAGAAGGCCCGCCTGGCCAACGCCGGCCGGCTGGCGGAGCTCTCGGGCGAGGCCTATGCCCTTCTCTACGACGACGAGGCGGCGGCACTGGGGCGCCTGGGCCAGGTGTTCCGACGGGTCGAGGACCTGGCTGCTATCGATCCCGAGTTCCGGCCTCATGCGGAGAGCCGTCCTGCTCTGGTGGCCCAGCTCGAGGAGCTGGCACTTCTCCTGCGCGGCTACGAGGAGCGCCTGGACGTCTCGCCGGGCCGCCTGGACGAGGTCGAGTCCCGCCTCGCGCTCATCGAGCGGCTCAAGCGGAAGTACGGGGAGAGCGTCGAGGAGATCCTGGGCTTTGGGGAGCGATGCCGGCGCGAGCTCGACGACCTGGGCAGTCCCGAGGAGCAGGAGAAGGCCCTCGGGGAGCGCCGTGAGGCGCTGGCCGCCGACTACCTGGAGCGGGCGCGCAGCCTCTCTCGCCGCCGGCGGAAGGCCGCGGGAGAGCTGGAGAAGACAATTCAGGTCGAGCTCGGCCAACTCGCCATGGAGAAGACCCGCTTCCGGATCGCCTTCGATCCGGAGAAGGACACCGACGGGGCCGACCGGGAGAGCTGGACCGAGCGGGGCCTGGAGCGTGTGGAGTTCCTCCTGTCGCCCAACCAGGGTGAGGAGCTCCGGCCGTTGGCTCGAGTGGCGTCGGGGGGCGAGCTGTCCCGGATCATGCTGGCCCTCAAGTCGGTGGCCCGGGGGGATACTCCTGGAGTGACCCTCGTCTTCGACGAGGTGGACGCCGGGATTGGAGGCCGAGTGGCCGAGGTCGTGGGCCGGAAGCTCAAGACCGTGGCGGCCGAGCAGCAGGTGCTGTGCGTGACACATCTTCCCCAGATCGCCGCGTTCGCCGACCGGCATCTGTCGGTCCGCAAGAGGGTCGAGGCCGGGCGCACCCTGACCGCCGTCGAGGAGCTGTCCTCCTCCGGGCGTGTCGAAGAGGTGGCGCGCATGCTGGCCGGGGAGGTCGTCACGGACACCGCTCGATCTCACGCTCGAGAGATGCTCAACCAGAACCTGCGCTGATGAGTTCTATCTATTGAAAAACGAAAGAAAACCCAGCTTCTTCGTTCAGACGTTCGGGTGCCAGATGAACGTCAACGACTCGGAGAAGGTCGCGGGTGTGCTGCGAGAGCGAGGCCACGAGCCGGCTCTGGACGCCGAGAGCGCCGATTTCGTCTTCATCAACACCTGCGCCGTCCGCGAGAAGGCCGCCCAGAAGCTCGACCACTCTCTCCAACGCCTCGGCTGGCTCAAGAGCCAGCGTCCGGAGCTGCGCATCGGCGTGGGTGGCTGTGTGGCGCAGCTTCGGGGCACCGAGATTCTCGAGGGCGCCGGGCACGTCGACGTCCTGGTCGGGACTCACAACCTCCAGCGGGTGCCGGACCTGCTCGAGCAGGCGATGGTCACGAGAAAAGCGGCCGTCGACCTCGACCGCAAAGCCGATGCGTTCGCCGTTCCGGACGCGGTCATTGCTCACGGCAGCCCCGTCCGCGCGTACGTGACCGCCATGGAGGGGTGCAATCACGTCTGCAGCTTCTGCGTCGTGCCCCGCACCCGGGGACCGGAGGTGAACCGTCCGGCGGCCGATATCGTGGGTGAGGTCGAGTCGCTGGTGGCCCGCGGGTATCCGGAGGTGATGCTCCTGGGCCAGACCGTAAACGCCTACCACCATGACGGGATGGACTTCCCGGATCTGCTCGCCCGCGTCGACGCCGTGCCGGGACTCCAGCGGTTGCGCTTCACGACGTCGCATCCGGAGCACGTCGATCGTCGCATGGGAGAGGCGCTCCGGGACCTGCCGCGGCTGTGTCCCTATCTTCACTTGCCCTTCCAATCGGGCTCCGACAGGATTCTCGGGTCCATGAGGCGGGGCCACACCCGCGCCCGGTACCTGGAGACGGTGGCCCTGCTGCGGGAGCTCAACCCGGATCTGGCCCTCTCCAGCGACGTGATCGTGGGCTACCCGGGGGAGACGGAGGCGGAGTTCCAGGACACCCTGGGAGTCCTGGAAGCGGTGGGCTTCGAGTCGCTGTTCGTCTTCGCCTACTCGCCCCGGCCGGGCACGGCGGCCGCCCTCGTCCAGGACGACGTGGCGAGCGACGAAAAGGCCCGCCGTCTGCAAGTGGTCCTGGACTATCAGCAGCGGCGGCAGCGGGGGGCTCACGCCGAGCGCGTCGGCCTCACGGAGTCCGTCCTCGTCGACAGCGCCGACGGTGAGGGCCGCGTCTCCGGCCGGACGCCCCACTTCCGGATCGTCCACTTCGATGGCGAGGCTTCCCTCGTGGGGCGGACCGTGGACGTCGAGATCACCGGCTACGGTCCCAACGCTTTGACCGGCTGCCTCTCGCAACCGATTCATTGACAGGGAGTTCCACCGCTCCTATATTGTGCGAGAAGCGGAGGATGCGCCGAACATGCAGATCGAGATGATGATCCCGGGCCTCACGATGGATCCGATCACCAACATGCCCATCGTCGTCCTGAAGGAGAGCACTCCGCCGGAGGGTGAGGATCCGCGAATGCTCCCGATCTGGGTCGGCCCGAACGAGGCCCACGCCATCCAGCTTCAGCTCGAGAACGTGGTGACACCGCGCCCCATGACCCACGACCTCTTGAAGTCCGTCATCGCCGACTTGAACGGCAAGGTCGAGCGCGTGGTCGTTTGCGATCTCAAGGAGAACACCTTCTACGCGAAGATCGACATTCGAGCGCCTCAGGGCATCGTCACCATCGACGCGCGTCCCTCCGACGCCATCGCGCTCTCGCTTCGCACCGGGTCCCCGGTGTTCGTCGAGGAGTCGGTCATCCAGACCGCCCGGGGCGCCGATGCGGAGCACGAGTCCGTCGATGTCGGACGGCTTCAGAAGTGGCTCGAGGGCCTTACCGACGACGAGCTGGGCAAATACAAGATGTAGTATAGGGGGATTGGTCACCCCCAACCTGTTTCGTGCTTGACCCCCTTCAACTGTTCCTCTAACATCCGCTCACCGTCACACCGAAAGAGCGGGAGAAGAGCACTTGATCGTTATCGCCATCGCAAATCAGAAGGGCGGAGTCGGGAAAACCACGACGGCGATCAACCTCTCGGCGGCCCTCGCGATGCGCGGCCGCCGGGCGCTCTTGATCGACCTCGATCCCCAGGGCAACTCGACGCTGACGTTCATGGACGTCTCGACCATCGAGCACTCCATGTACGACGTCCTGGTTCACTCCATGCCGATCGCAGAGGTCGCACGGGAGACCCCGGTGCCACAGCTGGACATCGGTCCGGCCAAAATCAGCCTGGCCAAGCTCGAGGTCCAGCTCGTCGGGGAGATCGACTCGCACTACCGCCTCAAGGATCGGCTCGAGGAGGTCAAGGACCGGTATGACTTCGTCGTCATCGACACGCCTCCGGCCCTGGGTGTCATCACCGTCAACGCCCTGGTCGCCGCCACCCACCTGCTCATTCCTATCCAGTCGAGCTACTTCGCCCTGGAGGGCACCGACGACCTTCTGGAGACCGTGGATCGGATCCGGAGCCGCCCGAACCCGGGTCTCAAGTTACTGGGTGCAGTGATGACCCTCCACGACAAGCGCACCACGCTGGCCAAGGACGTCCGAAAGGCCGTGGGCGAGGTCTTCGGTGATCAGGTTTTCGGCACCACCATTTCGAAGAGCATTCGGCTCGAGGAGAGCCCTGCCCACAGGGAGTCGATCTTCACCTTCGCTCCCCAGTCCAGCGGCGCAAACGAGTACTACCGACTGTGTGAGGAGGTCATCGAACGTGTCTAGCCCGAGGCGTATCGGCCTGCCCAAGACGGTCCGCATGAGACACGACACACACTTCGTCGATCAGCTCGTTCGACCGAGCGGTGAGACGATCGGGCGAGTCGTTCCCATCGAAGACATCGAACCCAATCCCCAGCAGCCGCGCCAGAACCTCGGGGATCTGTCCGAGCTCACCGCTTCCATCCAGGAGAAGGGAGTGCTCGAACCGCTCCTCGTCCGCGAGGTGGGAGGACGCTTCCAGATCATCGCGGGCGAGCGGCGTTATCGGGCGGCCGTCGAGGCGGGTTACGCCGAGCTTCCGTGCATCATTCGCGAGACGTCGGACGCTGAGATGATGGAGCTGGCACTCATCGAAAACCTGCAGCGCAAGGACCTGACCGCCTTTGAAGAAGCGGATGGGCTGACGATGCTGGCCGAGAAATACGGCTACACCCACGAGATGATGGCCGGAAAGCTGGGGAAAAGCCGATCCTCGGTCACAGAAGTCCTCTCGCTCACTTCCATGCCCAAAGAGGTTCGAGAGCTTTGTCGGCTGGCCGACATTCGGTCCAAGTCTGTGCTTCTTCAAGTGGTTAGGCAGAGCAGCCCGGAAAAAATGGTCGCGTTGATCGACCGGCTCCAGAAGGAAGGAACCACGCGTGCCGCGGCCCGGCGGATGACGGCGGCTCCCACAAAGTCACGAGGGCGGGGCCGTCCGCGGCACTACGTGTTCAAGTATGCGCCCAGGGGTGGGCCTGTCGCGCTGTCGCTCAAGTTCAAGAAGTCAGGGGTCGAGCGACAGGAAGTGATCGACGCGCTGGAGTTGATACTGGACGCCTTGAAGCGCGAAAAAGGCTGATCGCTCTTTTGCTATCGAATTCATCTATGTCTTTTATAATCAATAAGATAGCTATGCATCGCGGGTGTGTTCGTTGGAGTTGAGAGCCCTCGTGACCGGGGCCTCGAGTGGCATCGGGGCAGAGTACGCACGGGCTCTGCGTGCCCGCGGCGAGAAGCTTGTGCTCGTGGCTCGTCGCGAGGAGCGGCTGGCGACGCTGGCTCGCGAGCTGGGAGGCGAGGAGTGGGCGACGGTCGAGCCGACCGATCTCGCCGCCCCCGGCGCGGCCACCCGTCTCCGCGAGCGGGTCGACGCGAAGGGACTCGCCGTCGACACACTGGTGAACAACGCCGGGCTGGGCCACACCGCGCCCTTCGAGCAGCAGTCCCTCGACGTGGTGCGCACGATGATCGGCGTCAACGTGACCGCACTCGTGGAGCTGACTCACACATTCCTGCCGGGCATGAGGGACCGGGGTCGTGGGCGGATCGTCAACGTCGCGTCGAATGCGGCGTTCCAGCCCGTGCCGTTCCTGACCGTCTACGCCGCGACGAAGGCCTTCGTCCTCTCCTTCACCGAAGGTCTGGCGGAGGAGCTGCGGGGCAGCGGAATCCTGGTTCAGGGTCTGTGCCCCGGCCTCACGCAGACCGAGTTTCTGGACGTGGCGGGAACCCATCGAGGGCTGAAGGTGACCCGCACGCCGATGACGACTCCCGGCCAGGTCGTCGAGGCCTCGCTTCGGGGGCTCGACCGTGGACGGCTGCGGGTCGTGCCGGGATGGTCCAACCGGGTGGCGATCTTCGCGCAGCGCTTCGTGCCCGCCATCGTGCCGCGCCGGGTGGCGGCCGAGCTCTATCGTCCCACCGAGAGGACGACGGGGGCATGAGGGCTCGGCTCGGCGGGACCACGTCCTTCGCGGAGGGCGAGGGCCCTGCTATGATGGCGAATTCATGAGCCGGACATCCGACTCCGCTGATCGCCCCGCAAGACTCACCCAAGACGGAACAAAAGAGGACCCAACGATGGAGCCTGCCCGCAAGAGAGTGGCAGACAAACAGGCCTTCGCCGAGTACGACTACTCCAACTTCTATTACGGCGCCGGAGACGACCCCCTCAACCTGCTGAAGCCCTTCGCCAACTGGTACAAGGACGCGAGGCCCAACGGCTACTACCTCTATCAAGAGGCCCTGGGAAGCGCGCCCAGCACACACGTCAAGGTGCGCAACGGGAAGACGAAGCAGTGGCAGGACCTCCTCAATCTTGCCTCCTACAACTACCTGGGCATCTCGTACCGTCCCGAGGTCAAGCGGGCAGCGGCCGAAGCGCTGGAGGAGTACGGCCTTGGGGCCTCCGGATCTCCGATCCTGTCCGGGACCTTCGAGATTCACGAGCAGTTCGAAGACGAGCTCGCACGCTTCAAGGACAAGGAGGCCTGCATCCTCTTTCCGACCGGCTACAGCGCCAACGTCGGCTTCATCTCCGCGCTCATGCGGCCGGGGGACACGATCTTCCTCGACCAGTACTCCCACGCATCGATCGTCGACGGGGCCATCCTGGCCAAGTCCAAGACCGTCTTCTTTCGCCACAACAACCCCATGGACCTCGAGCGAAAGATGGCCCGGGCGCAGGGGAAGAAGCTGGTGGTGGTCGAAGGCGTCTACTCCATGGACGGCGACATCTGCGCGCTGCCCGAGGTGCTCGAGGTCTCGAAGCGTCACGGTGCCCGGATGCTGATCGACGAGGCCCACTCCACGTTCCTCTTCGGACCCAAGGGACGAGGAGTAGCGGAGCACTTCGGCCTGGACAAGGAGGTCGATTTCCACCTTGGGACCTTCTCCAAGAGCCTGGGAGGTCAGGGCGGCTTCGTGTGCGGCACGCAGGAGCTCGCCGACTATGCGGTCGCGTTCAGTCGCTCGCGTTTCTTCTCGTGCAACCTCTCTCCGGTGCTCACGGCCGGCCTCCGG
>CAXMOH010000027.1:0-2721 GCA_964194855.1 uncultured Hyphomicrobium sp. | reverse complement strand
ACGGACCAGCCGTCCAGCCGATACCCGGCCTCGCGGAGCGACGTGCGGGCGATGTTGTGGATGCGATCGATGACGGCCTGCTCATGCTCGCTCGCCGGCCGGCGCATTGTGAGCTCGGTGCGGAAGGCGCCGCGACGATCCGAGAGGCCCGTGCTCTCGTGCCGTACCGCGAGCCGGACGGGCGTCCCGGTCACCTGCGCCTGGATGCGCTCCTCGAGCTCGCCGATCTCCCCGCGGCGGAGGCGCCGGGCTCCGGTGACCTCGGCAATCAGTGCAACCTGGTCTCCGACTGCAACCGACTGCAACCCTTCGAGCTGCAGGCTGATCCGGTCGCCGAGGTACTCGCGGATGATCTGCTCGGCCACGAGGACAACCCGAGCCCTTTTGGACGACTGACCAGTGAGGGTAAAGCCATCGAGCGTCGTTGCGACGAGGTTGTTGAAGGCCCCGGCGGACGAGACCTCACGGGTGAGGGTCGTCCGCAGGAAGAGGTCGATGGGCACCCCCAGCGTCTCCTCCAGTCGCTGCTCTATCGCCTTGACCCTCGCCGGGGCGACGACGCCCGGCGCATCGACGTGGGCCAGCACCACGACCTCATCGCCCTTCCGCTCGTGGACGAGCTTCACGAGGCCGGTGGCCCGAAGATCTGCCAGCGCCTGCCGGAGCACCACCCGGATGTCACGGCCCATGCGGCGGTGCTCGAGCATCCGGGAGAGCTCGACGCTGAGGAACACCCCGACAATCAGGAAGCCCACCGCGGCGAGACCAAACCGCCGGGCGACCGTCTTCGTGCTGGGCGGCCAGAGCGTCCCGGCCATCCCGCTCAGGTAGAAGACGAAGGCCGAGACGAGCAGGATGGAGAGGAAGTTCGTGAAGAAGAGCAGAAAGGAGCCGGAGGCCCCCTCGTACGCCCCGAGCGAGAGGCTCAGCCCGGTGTTGGCCAGGGGCGGGACGATCGCCGTCGAGATCGCCACCCCGGGAAGCATGGGGCTGAGGCGCTCCTCCACCATGGCGTAGGCCCCTGCCAGTCCGGCGAGGACCGCGACCAGGAGATCCAGCAGGTTGGGGCGCGTCCGGCTCAGCATCTCCGGAGTCGCCTCGAAGTAGGGAATGGCGAGGCCCAGGAGGGTGGAGGCGGCAACGGCGATGAGGATCCCGAGGCCTTCGGCGCGCAGCGCGTAGCCGAGGAGCTTCGCGTCCCCGCGCACGAGCGCGAGAGCCAGCCCCAGGATCGGCGTCATCAGGGGGGCCACCAGCATGGCCCCGATGACGACCGCGGTGCTGTCGCTCAGCAGGCCAAAGGCGGCAATGAGCGTCGAGATCGCAACCAGCACGAAGAACGCGGGGCGAGGGTTCGACCCGTCTGACACCATCTCGTGCACACGGGCCCGGCGCTCATCCGAAACATCGATCAGAAATGCCATGCTGACGGCTCCTCGCTTCATGGGGGATGGCTCGCCGAGTGTATCCCCCGCGGGCCCGCGCTGAACGCCGGGATGGTCGAAACTGGCTTGCGGGGTTCTCCCTGGTCCTCGCGTAGTTCAGGTGAGGGGCGGGTGTGGCCAGGGCCTTCCTTCCCTCGGTAAATCCCTTGGAGGCTTGAAGATGCGCAGTGATGCAGGTACTCGGCTCCGGCGGAGCCGCATGGCGGGGACGTTGACCCTCACCCTCAGCGCCGCTCTCGTGGCGGCGCCAGCACCGTCGGCCGGCCAAGAAAAGAAGGACGACACGTTCACGATGGGCAAGGGGGCCGGGATCGGGGCGCTGCTGGGCCTGGCCCTGGGCAGCGGGAACATCATCGGCGACACGATCGGCGGGGCGGCCCTCGGCGCCGTGGGCGGGGCCGTGGTGGGCGAGGTCCAGAAGAGCAACCGTCGCAAGGAAGCCCAGCAACAGGCCAAGGACACCCGGGACCAGCAGCTCGGGGCCCGTGAGGCCGACGTGGCCCAGCGGGAGACCAGGATCGACGCCCTCGAGGACCAACTCCGAGCGTCGGTCCAGTCCGCCCAGGACACCGAGGCCGCGATCGTGAAGGCCATTGGTGGCGACAACTGGGAGGGCTACAAGGCCTTGCGCGCCTGCAATCACAAAAGGGCCTACGCGCTCGCAGGAGCCGGTGCCACCGCGGCCAATGTGGACCACCAGAGGGCCTCGGTGTGGCTGGAGGCCATGACCGCGGTCGACCAGAAGGACAGGAAGAGGTCCGAGGACTTCTACAAGAGCCTCGTGGCCAGCGACCCGGACATCGACACCGTCCAGCAGGCCAGCCTCGTCACCGACCAGGCGGTACTCGACATGCGCGCCGAGCGCAAGGAGATCGGCATCGGGGCCTGCCGGTAGCTGGTCATTCCGAGGACAGCGGCTCTGGTAAGGCCCGAGGGATTTGCGGACAACGGTGGCGGTACCGGTAGATTCCTCGTCGCGCGCCCACTGCTGAGCTCCTCGGAATGACAAAGGGAAAAAGCGGATGGCGGCAACGGCGTGATCGGTGTCAGAGCGGGCGTCCATCGGAGCCGATCCACTGATTGCTGGCCTTGCCGGTTCTCCCAAGATCACCGCTTGCCCGCTGGCGAGAAGACGTGAATGGAATGCTTCTGGCGCGCGTGGTGGATAGATCCAGCCACTCCGGATCAGGTCCTGATAGGTGCGTGATACCGCTCCGCCACTGCTGCGGAACTGACCATCGATCCATTGCAAACCGCGCAATGGCCATGCGCCGCC
>CAXMOH010000026.1:0-7037 GCA_964194855.1 uncultured Hyphomicrobium sp. | reverse complement strand
GATCGGGCCGACGTCGCCATCGGGGACGTGGTCGTCACGTCGGGATTCGATCGGATCTACCCCAAGGGGTTGGTCGTGGGACGGGTCAGCTATGTGGGGGAGGGGTCCGCACTCCTCAAGGACATCTGGATCGAGCCCTCGGCCCGCTTCGACCGGCTCGAAGAGGTGCTGGTGGTGCTGCGTCCGCCTCGGGCGCATGAGACCCCGCAAACGGTGGAATGAAGCGCCTCGTCTGGACCGCCGTCGCCATCGTTGGAGCCCTCCTGGTGGAGACGGGCCTCGGCTACCTGGTGGCCGAGCCCGGCCGCTACCTGGATCCCTTCCTGCTCGTCGTGGTCTACTGCGCCTTGAGCGGGGGAGAGAGTCACGGGATGCTGGCAGGCATGGCGGCCGGCTGGGTGCAGGACGTCCACTTCGGAGGAGAGGTGCTGGGGCTCTCGGCACTTTCGAAGCTGCTCGTGGGCTTTGCGGTCGGTGCCGCAGGCAGCCACTTCCTCATCGCGAGCACGAGTGCTCGCACTCTCGTGCTGCTCCTGGCCACGGTCGCCGACGTTCTGCTCGTGTTGTGGTTCGCTTCGGTCTTCGCCATCGAGGCGGCACCCATGAGCCCCGTGACCCTGGCCTCGCGCGCGTCCCTCACGGCCGTGGTCGGTGGGGTCCTCTTCGCGCTGATCGACCGCCGGCTGCAGCGGGCTTCGCTGTGAGGGAGCGACAGTGAGGCTCTACGAGGATCTGCGGCCGGTCCAGTCGCGGCTCGCCGTCGTGCAGGGCACCACGGTGCTCCTGGTGGCCGTGCTGCTCCTGCAGTTCTGGAACCTCCAGGTTCTGAGGGCTCGTCACTTCCGCGACCTGGCCGAGAACAATCGCTCCCGCGTGGTGAAGGTGGCGGCCCCACGGGGGATGCTTCTCGATCGGGAAGGGCAGTTGCTGGTGGGAAACCGTCCCTCGTTCAACATCGTCCTGACGCCCGAGGACGCGGAGGACCTGGACGGCGTCGTGACCCGCATCGCCCGCACGCTGGGCATGGGGGAGGCCCGGCTCCGGGAGAGGCTGGCACGGCGCGCCCCGTACCGCCCGGTGGTGGTTCTGGCCGACGCGGCCGTCGGGGAGGTGGCGGCGATCGAAGCGCGGCGGCTCGAGCTTCCCGAGGTCAGCATCGAGGTCGTCCCGCTCCGCTTCTATCCCCTGGCTTCCGCCGCCGCCCACGCGCTGGGCCGGGTCGGCGAGATCACAGAGAGGCAGCTGCGCTCCGCCGAGTTCGAGGGCCTCGAACCGGGAGCCCTCGTGGGCCTGGCCGGCGTCGAGGCTCAGTACAACAGGGCCCTCATGGGGCGCGACGGCTTCCGCCGAGTGATCGTCAACAGTCGAGGCCTCGAGGTCGCGGAGGCAGAGAGCGAGCCTCCCGAAGACGGTCCGAGCTTCACCCTCAGCCTGGACGCCTCGCTGCAGGCCGCCACGGAGAACGCCTTCGCTGGCCGTGCGGGAAGTGCCGTGGTCCTCGACCCCGAGACCGGGGAGATCCTCGCCATGACGTCGACGCCGGCGTACGACCCCAACGAGTTCACCACTGGAATCGACCCGGAGCTCTGGGGGATGCTCGCAAACGATCCCGAGACTCCCTTGATGAACCGCGTGATCCAGGGACAGTACGCGCCGGGGAGCACGTTCAAGATCGTCATGGCCGTGGCAGCGCTCGAAGAGGGTGTCATCACCCCGTCCACCACCTTCTACTGTCCGGGGTACCTCCGGGTCTACAACAACGTCCGCCACTGCAACGTCCCCGGCGGGCACGGCGTCGTCAGTATCCGACGGGCTCTCGCCATGTCGTGCAACGTCTTCTTCTACCAGGTGGGCATCCGCCTCGAGATCGATCGCATCGCCCACTGGGCCACCCGGCTGGGGCTCGGTGTTCCGACCGGGATCGATCTGCCCCACGAGGCGAGGGGCCTCATACCCAGCCCGGAGTGGAAGCTCCGGGTGCAGAAGGCCCCCTGGTACCCGGGCGAGACGGTGTCCGTGGCGATCGGCCAGGGCCAGGTCAGCGTCACGCCGCTCCAGATGGCCCGGGTCGTCGCCGCGATCGCCAACGGGGGGAGCCTGGTCCGGCCACACCTGGTCCGGAGCGCAGGTGAGACCCGGATTCCCCCGGAGCCGCCCCGACCCATCGTCATCTCGGCGGAGACGGTGGCAACGGTCAAGGAGGGCCTCCGGGCAGTGGTGGCCGAGGGGACCGGCTGGAGGGCGCGACTGAGGAGCGTCGATGTCTGCGGCAAGACCGGCACGGCCCAGGTGGTCTCCCGCGAGCGCCTCAAGCGCACGCCGGACGACCCCTCGATCCAGCCCCACGGATGGTTCGTGGCCTTCGCTCCGGCGGATGAGCCGCAAGTCGCCCTGGCCGTCATCGTCGAGCACGGGGGCGGGGGCGGCGTAGCGGCAGAGGTCGCCCGCGCCATCCTGGCGCGCTTCTTCAGAGGGCAGAAGCCGCCCGCAACGGCACCCTCCGTCGATGCGGGGGATTGAGCAATGCCCCTCGGGATCGACCGGCGGCTGCTCTACAACGTGGACTGGGTGCTCCTGGGGACCGCCCTCCTCTTGTCACTCGTCGGCGTCGCAATGGTGTACTCCGCCACCCACTCCGGCAGCAGCCCCGACCTGCACGTCAAGCAGCTCGTGCTGGTCGGGGCGGGGCTTCTTGGGCTCGTGATGGCCGCAGCCACCGACTACCGCCGCCTGGCGGACCGCTCGGTGCTTCTCTACGTCCTCTCGGCCGCGGCCCTCGTGTACGTGCTGAGCTTTGGCCCACTCATCGCCGGGACGCGCCGCTGGATCATGATCGGCGGGTTCCAGCTCCAGCCTTCGGAGTTCGTCAAGCTCACGGCAGCCATCTTTGTTGCGAAGATCTTCTCCGAGTACCGACAGGAGAGCCTGGGCCTGCGCGACCTGGTCTGGCCGGGCGCAGCCGTGGGATTGCTCGTCCTTCTCATCGCCCGCGAACCCGACCTGGGAACGGCGGCGTGTCTCGTGCCCATGCTGCTCACCGTGGCCTTTCTCGCCGGGTTGCGCATGCGAGCGGTGGCGGCTCTCGTCGTCGTGATGCTCGTCGCCTCGGCGCTCACCTGGCCTCTCCTGCGGGACTATCAGAAGACCCGGGTCTACACCTTCCTCGATCCGAGCCTCGACCCGCAGGGCGCGGGCTACCAGAAGATTCAATCGCAGATTGCCGTGGGCTCCGGGGGCCTGCTCGGACGCGGGTACCTCGAGGGCAGCCAGGGACAGCTCGGCTACCTGCCCGCTCGGCACACCGATTTCATCTTCTCCGTCCTGGCGGAGGAGATGGGCTTCATCGGCGTCTTCGTCGTGCTCGGACTCTATCTCCTGCTGTTGTGGCGACTGCTCGAGACCGCCCGCCTCGCGCGGGACCGTCTCGGAGCGTTTCTCGCCGCCGGCATCACCGCCAGCCTCGCCTTTCAGGTCGTGTACAACGTCGCGATGGTCGCTGGACTCGTGCCCGTCAAGGGCCTCCCGCTTCCACTGCTGAGCTACGGTGGCTCCTCCGCGCTCGCGACCTTGATGGGTGTCGGGCTGATCCTCAGCGTCCGGATGCGACGCTTCGCGAATTGAGAATGTTGGAGCGAAGCGTCCCACCCACATACCAGGCGGCTTCGACCGCCGGCCAGAGACCCCAATGCCCAGAGATCTCATCGTCAGCACGAGCCCGGAGGAGACCCGCGTCGCTCTCCTCGAAGATGGCGTCGTCTCCGAGCTCTTCCTCGAGCGCGAGGCGCAGCGCGGCATCGTCGGAAGCATCTACAAGGGGCGAGTCACCCGGGTCCTGCCCGGGATGCAGTCTGCCTTCGTGGACCTCGGCCTCGAGCGAGATGCCTTCCTCCACGCGACGGATGTCTTCGAGGAGCTCCCCGAGAATCTTCTGACCGCGGACGAGGTCACCACCGCTCGGCGTGCGCCCATCGAGGAGCGGCTGAGTGAGGGGCAGGAGGTCGTGGTCCAGGTCATGAAGGAGCCGCTGGGGACCAAGGGAGCCCGCATCACCTCGCACGTGTCGCTCCCCGGGCGATACCTGGTGCTGATGCCGACAGTCGAGCACGTGGGTGTCTCCCGCAAGATCACCGATGACGGCGAGAGGCGGCGACTCAAGACGACCCTGAAGGAAATCCGCCAGGAGCGCGGAGGGGGCGGGCTCATCGCGCGGACGGCCGGTCAGGGCAAGAGCGCGGAGGCGTTCCAGCGGGACGGCAGCTACCTGTTCCGCACCTGGGATGAGGTGCGGGCCGTCGCGTCGCGAAACCCGGCCCCCATGCTTCTCTACCGGGAGCCTTCGCTGGTCGAGCGACTGCTCCGCGACCTGTTGTCCGAGGACGTGTCGTCCATCCGTCTCGACGACGACGGGGCGTTCGAACGGGTGCTCGACATCGTACGCGCCCTCGAGCCCGCGCTGGCCCCCCGGGTCCGCCGACACGCCGGCCCCGTCGGCCTCATGGAAGAGTACGGGGTGTCGGCGGAAGTCGAGCGTGCCCTGCGCGCCAAGGTCTGGCTCCCTTCCGGCGGCTATATCGTCGTCAACCAGACCGAGGCCCTCGTCGCCATCGACGTCAACACGGGCCGCTTCGTGGGCAAGTCCCAGCTCGAGGAGACACTGCTCAAGGCCAATCTCGATGCGGTTCGGGAGATCGTTCGCCAGATCCGTCTCAGGGACCTGGGCGGAATCATCGTCATCGACTTCATCGACATGGAGCAGCGCAAGAGCCAGCGGGAGGTGCTGGGTGCCCTCGAGCAGGAGCTTCGCAAGGACCGCTCGCCGACGAAGCTTCTGTCGGTCGCTGACTTCGGCTTGATCATCCTGACCCGGAAGCGCGTCAAGCAGTCCCTCGAGCGGCTGCTGATGCAGCACTGCCCCTACTGCTCGGGCAGCGGTCAGGTGAAGAGCGTCTCCACGGTCTGCGCGGAGATCTACGATGAGGTCCGCAAGCTCGCCGCGGACATGCGGGGCCAGCGCCTGGTGCTCCGCGTCAATCCGGATGTGGCCCGGGCGCTCGCCGAAGGCCAGGCCGGGGTGCTCGCCAGCCTCTCCGGGCTCGTGGGCGGCGACATCGCCGTGCAGGGCGATCCCCTGCTCCACCAGGAGCAGTTCGACGTGGTGCCGGCATGAGCGTGGTGTCAGCATGAACGATGAAGCGCGGGGTGAGAAGGACCCGGCGATCGAGGCCTTCGCCGAGGCGATCGAGGCCCACCTGAGGACGCGGCGCGGCGTCGACCACGTGCTCTCACCCCGCGAGTTCGCCCTGGCTCGGGGCTGGCACGACGCCGGTGTGGGCCTCGCGACGGTGCTCCTGGCCATCGATCTCGCCTTCGACGCCGAGCCCTCGATCTCCAGCCTGGCGTTTTGTCGACGGCGGGTCGAGCAGCTGGCGGCGGGGACGAGCGGCGGCGGCGGGCCGAGCAAGCACGACGCCGAGCGGCCGAACCTGCCTGAGCTGGCCGAGCGCCTGGAGGAGTTGCGCTCGAGACTCCAGGAGCTGCCCGCGAGGGCGGCGGCGCTGCCTCTTCACGAGGTCGAGGCGGTTTGCGACCTGGTGGCGGTGGCGTCACGGCCGAACTGGGAATACCTCGCCGAGCGCCTCGGGCGGATCGACGATCTGGTCTCCACGGCGGCCATCGACGCGCTCGGGAAGGGCGACCTCGAGGAGCTGCGCGCCGAGGCCGATCGCGCGGCGGAGAGGCACCGGGGCCGCGTGGGGGATCGGTCGCTCGCAGAGGCTGTGGAGCGCCTGGTGCGCCAGCGGGCCCGGGAACGTCTGCAGCTGCCGCGGGTCTCGCTGGGCTAGATCACCGGAGCAAGCCGTGGTGATCCAGGTCGACGCGCCCGCTGAGGAAACGCACGCCTTCGGAGCGAAGGCGCCGGCGCTGCACCAGGGGCCCGCCGCCGAGGCGGGGGGAGATCCGCCCTCCGGCGCCCACCACCCGGTGCCAGGGGACGGCGCGCTGGCGGGACCGGGGCAGGGCTCGAAGCGCCCAGCCTACGGCCCGGGCCCCCCGAGGGACACCCAGGAGCGTTGCGACCTGACCGTAGGTGGCGACGCGGCCCCGCGGGATCTGCTCGACCAGGTCGTAGACCCGATCGAAGAAGCCCTCGTGACCCCTCATTGGGGCGGGGGCGGGGTCTCCGTGGAGTCCGGGCTGGAGCTGCTCGGAGGGGCGACGCGCTCCGGACGGGCCTGAGGGGTGATGCTGATCTCGTCGTCGAGATCGGCCCCCGGAGTGATTCGCTCGGGCGCTGCCTGGGGTGTGGTGACGAACTCGTCGTCGGCGGCCGGCGCCGCGAAAGGGTTCGCCGTGGTGGAGACCGGAGCGGCGGTCAAGGATCCCGTGGCTGGAGACGCTCCGGGAGCGCCTGGAAGAGCTGGCCCAGACTCGACCGGGTCCAACGAGAACGGATCGACGCGGTCCAGCAGCATGTCCTCCGGGACAGGGCCGCTCAACGTCAAGGGAACCTCGCGCACGCGCAGCTCGATCACCGCCTCCTCCCGGACCTCAGCCATGTAGACGTCGTACTCGGTCTCGAAGCGCGCCGCCATCAGCTCCTCCCGCACGCGCCCCTTCGCCGTGGCGTACGGCACGACGCTTCCCGTAGTCTTGGCCACCACCCGGAGGATCCTGAATCCTTCTTCCGAGGGAATCGGGTCGGACACCGCGCCAACCGGGAGCGAGAAAGCGACCTCCTCGAGATCGGGGCTCAGGTTCCCCTCGGCAATCTCGCCCAGATCCCCACCCGAGTCGGCGGTGGGGCCGGCGGAATGAGTGCGGGCCAGGCTCGCGAAATCGGCTCCGGCCCGGGCCCTTGCAACGATGTCGCGCGCGAGGGTGATTCCGCCGGCGTCCGCCGGGATGACAATCGCCTGCAGCGTGACAGTCGCGGGTTTCGTGAACTCCGTGGCCTTCCTCTTCTCGTACTCTTCCTCCAACTCGTCTTCGCTCACGCTGATCCGGGGCCGGACTTCGCGTTGAATGATCATGCGTTT
>CAXMOH010000025.1:0-3142 GCA_964194855.1 uncultured Hyphomicrobium sp. | reverse complement strand
CATCACGTCGGCCTCGCCCGGCACCACAAAGGCGAACTGCTCCGAAAGCTCGGCCAGGGTCGGTGGTCGGCCCTGGCTCTGCTGAAACTGGGCGGCGAACAGCGGAATCTTGAAGAAGGTGTTGAAGAGGCGCCCGAGGACCGCCCGCTCCGCCTCGGTCGTGAACACCTCGTTGACGAGCTCGGAGACCACGACCCTCTGACCGGGCTTCACCTCGGCCTTCAGGTAGTCGATAATCCGTGTCTCGACCTCCGACGCGCTCCCCGCCTGGGCCAGTGCCCCGCTCAGCAGCAGGGCACTCCAGGCCATGAGCATCGTTTCCTCCTCATCCCCCCGACCTACCTTTATACCTCAGCCGCCCGCCCCGGGGCATCTGGGTCGGCTCCCTGGTTCTCGGCGTCGGCTTGCCCGGAGATGAGCCGCTGGAGCCGCTGTTTGGCAGCACGCTGGACTCGGCCGCGCACGGTGTGCTTCGATTCGAGCGCTCGGCCGACGGAACGGTGGCCGGTCTGACCCTCGACTCTGGCGGGGTTCGAGGGCTCCACTTCGCAAGACGATAGCGCCGCGGAGCTCAGCGTTCGCCGAAGGCCTTCCACAGCCTCTTCAGGTACGTCCGGGCTACCGGCAGCACGCGGTTCACTGGCGGCTCGAGCTTGACCTCCCAGTCGGCCTCACCCCTGCGCCGCCGGACCTCGCGCACGTGGCGCACGTTCACCGCGTGGTTGCGGTGGACGCGGATGAGCCCGAAGGGGGCCAGGAGCGGGGCAATCTCACCGAGGGTGCGCGCGTCGCGCACGCGCCGCGACGAGCGCAGGCGCACGAGGGTCGTCTCGCCGGTGGCCTCGAGGAAGTAGATGTCGTGGGGATCGATCGCACGGCGCCGGTCCCGGGCGAGGTGCAGCAGCAAGCGGTCATTTGGCAGTGTCACGCTCTGTTCTTGCCACGAGCTGTTGCCAAAGGCAAATGAGCTGTCGTTTTCGGCCGCTGACCTGTCGTTCTACGTCATGGGCGGGGGGGCCAGCGCATTTCCCCCTCTTTCCTGAATGAGCAGATTCAAGACCTGACCCCGAGCGCCGGCCGTCAGGGGAGAGTCGCCCTGCGCAGGTATCCCTCGCGCACCAGCACCCTCGCCCCGGGGATCCGGACGCGCACGTCGATGTCGTGCCACGTCTCCTGATCGTCGCCCTGGACGGCGTACTGCAGGGTGTAGCGGCTGCGAAACTCCTCCAGGGCTTGCAGGAAGGCGTCCTCGAGCTCGAGGTGCTCCACCTTCCAGACCTCGCCGCCGGTGGCCCTCGCCAGCTCCTCGAGGAAGAGCGTTTCCGATCCCGCCTGTCCGCTGACCACGGCGTGGCTCACGAGATCGGAGCTCCTGGCCGCGTGGAGCACCTGCCCGGGGCGCAGCCAGCTGCCCACGTCCTGGCCGTCGGTGAAGACCAGCACGACGGGTCGACCGAGCGTGGGGTCGGCTACGGTCAGGGCCGCGAAGGTCGCGTCGTAGAGCGAGGTGCTGAGCCGTGCCTCGGTCGCCTCGATCGCCGCGTGGACCTGCTCGCGGGGCGCGCCGGGGCCGGCCTTGAGCTCGAGGCGGCTGGAGAAGGTGAGCAGAGAGACCGCATCGTCGGGTCCAAGGACATCGAGCAGGGCATGGGCGGCGATCTTGAGGCGCGCCATCCGATCGCCAGCGAGGCTGCCGCTGTTGTCGAGAGCCAGCACGGCATGCACGGGCTTCTCCACGTGGCCCACGATCTCGACCTGCTGGAGAACGCCGTTGTCTTTGACCTCGAAGTGCCGCCCGGTCAGGTCCTTGACGGCCCGGCCGTTGTGGGTCACCGCCACGTCCAGTCGCACCATCTCGACGGAGCTCGTGAAGACAAGAGGATCGTCGTCGCTCCGGGCACCGCCTCCACCCAGCAGGGCGGCCGCCACGAAAAAGATGAAGACCCGCCTCACCGCGGGCCCCCAGCCGCCTCGCGCAACCGCAAGCGCAGGTCGTGGAGCGACGAGGTGGAGAGACGCCGCGGGCCCCGGCGGTAGTCGAGCCAGGGGCTGGTGCCCGCTCCATCGAGAGCCGGCACCAGTGCGTCGACCGCGGCTTGGCGGCCGTCCCGCCGGTGGAGGGTCTGGGCGAGGGCCAGGGCCGCGACCTGGAGATCCCGATCCGCGGCCAGCGCCGCCCGATAGTGCTCGATGGCCCCGTCGACATCACCCTGGGTCTCGCGGATCTCTCCCCAGAACAGGTGCGCGAGGGCGCTCAGCGAGGCGTCCTGGCTGGACTCCACGACGAGAGACAGCTGAAGCAGCGCCTTGTCGACCCGGTCCGTTTCCTGGAAGACGCGGGCGAGCCGAAGCCGGGCCTCGGTCAAGGAGGGCTGAATGCGCAGGGCCTCCCGGTACGACCGTTCCGCCGCCGCGGCCGCCAGCGGGGGCGGCAGGTTCAGATTGCCGCGCCCGAAGCCGGCGGGAAGGAAGGCGTTGCGCTCGTAGAGTGTCCCGGCTCCCAGCCTGGCTTCGCCCGCTTCGGGGAAGGCCTCGGCGCATTCGGTGTAGAAGGCGAGCGCCTCGGCCGGGCGCAAGCTGGCCTGGTGCGTATACGCCAGCGCCAGCAGCCAGTCCCGATGGAGGTCCGGAAGCGGGGCGCCCTCGAGAAGGGCCCGGCCGATGGTGAGGTGTGTCTCGGCGCCGTCGATCTTGGCGTGCCTCGCGAGGACCATGGCGAGGTCGGTGTGGAGCAGCAGGGCCGTTTCCCGCAGCCTGTCATCGGTCTTGGGGAGCCTCCTGGCGGCGGCCAGCACGTCCTTTGCGGGCCACTGCAGCAGAGTGGTGACCGCACCCTGAAAATCGCCGTCGAGGTAGGCGCCGAGGGCGCTCCGGTAGAGGTCATCGTTGAAGCGCCGGGGCTTCATCACCGAGAAGGGCTCCCGCAGCTCGTCGGGGCCCCCTGCGACCTCGCCTGCAAGCTCCACGACGAGTTCGTACTCTCCAGGCTCGATCCGGGCCAGTGGGACCTCGATCAGACGTCCCAGACCCCCGCCGTCGCGCCGGACCGGGAGCGGCAGGGCCGCTCGATGCCGCCCCCTGCCCCTGCTGTCCAGGATCTGGTAGGCCGGGAGCCGGCCAAAGTTGGGGCGGGCCGAGGTCC
>CAXMOH010000024.1:0-8942 GCA_964194855.1 uncultured Hyphomicrobium sp. | reverse complement strand
TGAGGTCGTCGTTCGTGAACTCGATAGAGGGCAGCCCGGAGACCGTCACCACGTCGCCGAACTGGATCGGGTCGTTCGAGCTGACGAAGTTGAGATCCATCATGTGGTCCTTCTGGAGCGGGTCCTGGTTGGAGGCACCCGTCGTGAAGACGAAGGACACGGGGCTGTCGGGGAAGAGGAGCTGGTTGCCGTCGTCATCGTTGAAGGCGGTGAGGGGCACCTGGATCTCGATGTACCAGTCGCCGGAGCCGTCGCCCACCGGGTAGGTGCGAGTGTGGGAGAAACCGTCGCCCCCGCAGTTGGCGGAGTCGACGCTCGCGCGGGCGGTGAACTCCTCGACTCGGGCGGCGTCGGCACTGGCGATCAGCTGGGTGTGGGCCGGATCGTAGAGGATCTGGACGCGGTCGGGATTGCCGTTGTTCGCGTAGGACCCTTCGAGGTCGATCCAGTAGTCCTTGTAGCCGTCGTCGTTCAGATCAAAGAGGACGTTCCAGTGAAAGGAGTCGAACCCCACCCCGGAGTTGTCTTGCGGGTCCCCGCCGATGCGCATGCGGAAGAAGATGTAGTCGTCTTCCAGCGTCACCGGGTCGTTCGGGTCCCAGACCGTGCCCCCGTTCCAGTAGCCGAAGGCCACCGAGGACTCGGGCCCCGGGGGGCTGGAGGGCGACGCCGAGGAGATGTCGATCCAATCGGGGTTCACCGCGGTCCCGCCGTTGCTCGGATCGGCTGCCTGCTCGTGGTCGCTGATTCCTTCCCCGAGGTAGGTGTACTCGCTGATGAACCCGTCGCTTCCAGAGAAGTTGCTCCAGTCGACGGCGCAGGAATCGAGGGCGGCCTCGGCCTCCGGCACGCCCAGAAGTGACGCCACGCTCAACCCGACGGCTACCCACCTGAGATTCAAGATCAAACCAGTCCCTCCAGACACTTGTGACCACATCCCGTGTCAGTCAAGGCAAGATCCGGGCCAGGGAAGCGGCCGGCCCACGCCGCTGAGGGCCCTGCCGCTCAGGAAGCCGCTGCCCCTCAAGATCCTTGAGATTCAGTGGCTACCGCCGAGAGCTCGGCACTGGCTCGGAATTCTTGGAGCGGTCGAGCCCGTCGGGCCTGGCGAGCCGCGTGTTCCGAAATCTGGACAGGCACCGTCGGGCCCTGTCCGCCGGGTCCGCTCCCCACGAGGCCGGCGGCGAACACGAGAGCGATGCCGGAGAACCACGGCCCGAGAGGATCAGGCCCACCGGGGGGAGGGGTATCTGAAAATCGGAATCAGCTCTGGCAGGTCACCGACCCAGCAGGCGCGCGTATGCGGCCTCGTACTGGCTGACGACGCGCTCGGCGCGGAAGAGCGACTCGACCCGGTGGCGCGCGGCCTGCCCCATCTCGCGACGCCGTTCGTCGTCCTTGAGGACCTCGATGGTTCGCGCCGCCATCCCTTCGACGTCGCCTACGGGGAGGAGGTACCCGCTCTCCGAGTGGCGAACGACCTCGGGAAGACCCCCGGCGTCGGAGCCGATGACGGGGACGCCGCAGGCCATGGCTTCGAGTGCCGAGAGCCCGAAGGACTCGAGCTCCGAAGGGAGAAGAAACACGTCGGCCATCGACGCGATCTCCCCGATGTGGCGCTGCGTCCCGAGGAAGCGCATTCGCTCCAGCACCCCGAGACGCCGTGCCAGCGCCTGGGCCGAGGAGCGCTCCGGCCCTTCTCCCACCATGAGCAGCACCGCGTCCACCTCGCGGCATACGCGCTCGAAGATGCGCACGGTGTCGAGCGGACGCTTGCCCGGCCGGAAGTTCGAGACGTGGAGCAGCACTCGTTGATCCGCCGTGGCGATTCCCGACCGGTCGACGGGCCCGACCGGATACTGCTCGAGGTCGACGAAGTTCGGGATGACGTCGATGGGCCGCTCGATCTGGAACTCCTCGGCCGTCATGCGGCGCAGGAACTCCGAGACGGCGGTCACTCCGTCCGAGCGCTCGATCCCGAAGCGCGTGATCTCGAAGAACGAGTGGTCCTGCCCGACGATGGTGATGTCGGTTCCGTGAAGCGTCGTCAGCATCCGGGGCGCGCCGTCGCCGAGCATCTCCTTGGCCAGGAAGCCGGCGATGGCGTGGGGGATGGCGTAGTGAACGTGAAAGAGCTCGATCCCGTGGTCGCGCACCGCCTCGGCCATCTTCACCGCCAGCGCCAGCTCGTACGGGGGGTGCTCGAAGAGGGGATAGGAAGAGAGGTCGACCTCGTGCAGGCAGATGTTCTGCTGGAAGTCGCCGAACCCGAACGGGAGCCGGTACGAGATGACGTGCACCTCGTGTCCGCGTCCCGCCAACTGCTTGGCGAGCTCCGCTGCGACGGCCCCCGAACCACCGACCGTGGGATAGCACACCATGCCGACCTTCATAGCCGCACCACCTGATGACCGCGGGCAAAGGGGTCCACCCGCTCTTGCAGCTCCGTGAGCAGGCCTCGGCCCCGGCGGGCCACGAGTCCCAGGAGCCCCAGGCCCCGCTCCTGGAACGCGCCCCCTGGAAACAGCGCATCGCGGCTCCGTCTCAGCCGCGCGGCGCGTCCCTGGTCGCGCTTCTTCAGCACCCGCATGGCTTTCTCGTGGAGCCCATCGACCTGGTGCAACGCTCGCCCCCGGGCAGACGCCGTCGCCGCTCGCAGCGTCGGGTCGAGGGCGGCCAGGCGCTCCTCCACCTCTCCCATCTCCCGCTCGATCGAGTTGCGGGCCTGAACAAACGCAGTCTCGACCTCCGGGTAGGTGTGTCGCGCCCATCGGGCGACGACCGCCTCCGGGTCCCCTGCGAGGTCCGGCAGGCTGAGCCCCTCGGCCTCGAGTGCCCGTCCCTGAGCGGGCTCGACCACGGTCACACTCGGGCGCGGGATGATGACCGGGCGGGGCACGCCGAAGTGGGCGTAGGACGAGCCGATCTGCGCGTGGTACGCGACCTCCGCCGGGCCGCCCACGTAGGCGGCGGTGGGAAGCAGCGCATCCTGGGCCAGCGGACGGAGGAGCGCGTTCGGGCTCCAGAGCCCGGGGTCGGTCTCGATCCGACCGAGCGCCTCGGCCACGGTCATGCGGGTTCCCACGCCTCGGATCTCGAGCCCACCGTCGATGAGACCCAGCGCCCGCCTCTTGCCTTCGGCGAGCATGAACAGGTTCAGGAAGCCGTCTCGCACCGGCACCTGCTGGTGGTACCCCGCGGCGAGAAGCGCCTTTCCGGCCTCGAGGGCGAGACGCGATGTGGGAGAAGACTCGGTCACCTCCCGAGCCAGCACCGGCGCGACGGCCGTCTTCAAGGCGGGATCCGACGAATCGAGCACCACGAGATCGGGAAACAGCTGGGAGAGCAGGCGAGCAAAGGCCCCCGAGAGCGTTTCGCCCGGTCGATAGCACTGCGACACCACGCCGATCATCTCGTCGCGGTGAGGGCTCGGCGGCAGCGCCTCGGCGAGCTCGTCGACGAGGCGGGTCATCGTGTCGTCGAGCACGATGGTGAAGGCCGGTTGTCCGACGGGCTCGTGTTGGGGCGAATAGCGCAGAAGCCGGATCGCGCCACTTCCGTCGAGGACCGAGGTCGAGCGGATCTCGGCGAAGTCGTGATCGTCCGCTGCCACCCAGAACACGGGAATCGCTGTCCGCCCGTGCTCCTCGGTGAGCCGGCGAGAGACCTCCAGGATGGCGAGAGCCTTGTGGAGGACGAACAGCGGCCCCCCGAAGAGGCCGGCCTGCTGCCCAGTGACGACGGCCACGGTGTCGGCGTCGGCGAGCTGACGTGCCCTTGCCGCGGCGCGCTCCGCCCCCCGCTCCTCCTGCTGCCGAGCCAGGGCGCCGGCAACCGTCTCCCGCTGGCGCGAGTGGGCCACCGTCCGCTCCGCTGCACCCTGGATGGCGTCGAGCCCGAAGCCCGCCTCACCCAGAAACGGAGCCACTCGGGATCGGCCGGCGAGGTAGTCGAGGAACAGCGGACTCACCGGCTGATGGAGCGTTTCGAAGGGGAGCACGTCTGCAGGCGGACCGGACATGGGAGAGGCCGATCATAGCACACGATGACTGCAACCTATTAAAGGACGGCCACTTGTGCGTTCCGGGGGTTTGACACTGAGCGAAATGGGGTGCTAAATTCGCACCGTTGGAGGGGGGAGGTGTGCCGGTTCTCCCGAGACCTGGGGCATGAGCAAAAAGAGCCACGCGCCGGACGAATCGCCGTCTTCGATCGGGCGCTACGAGATCACCGGCACGCTGGGCTTCGGCGCGATGGGGGCCGTCTACAAGGCCTTCGATCCCGTCATCAAGCGCGAGCTTGCCATCAAGACGATCCGCCTCGACGTCCCCCCCCAGAGCCCCCAGCGTGCGACCTTCATCGAGCGCTTCTACCAGGAGGCCCGCATCTCGGGGACGCTGTCCCATCCGAACATCGTCACCCTCTTCGACATCGGCGAGGAGAACGGCATGCCGTTTCTCGCCCTGGAGTACGTGGAGGGGCAGACGCTTTCCGAGATCCTCGACGACGGCCCCCGCTTCGAGCCCGAGAGGGTGCTCACCCTGGTGAGCCAGGTGGCCGCGGCGCTGGACTACGCCCACTCCCGCGGCGTCGTGCACCGTGACATCAAACCCGCCAACCTCATCGTCCAGAAGGGCGACAAGGTGAAGGTCTCGGACTTCGGTATCGCGAAGCTGCTCGACACCGAGATCACACAGACCGGCGCCCTCCTCGGCACGCCGTCGTACATGTCGCCCGAGCAGGCGATGGGGGAGCCGCTCGACGGGCGAAGCGACATCTTCTCGCTCGGCGTCTGCGCCTTCGAGATGCTCTCGGGAGAGCAGCCCTTCCCGGGCAACAACGTCACCTCGATCCTCTACCGTCTCGTTCACGTCGATCCCGTCGAGCCCGCCGACCTGGAGATGACCGGCGTCGTGCCCCAGCGGTGGCGGGAGGTCTTCCATCGGGTCCTGGCCAAGAAGCCCGACGGGCGCTACGAGAAGGCCGGGCTGTTCGTTGGCGGCCTCGAGGAGAGCATGGGCCTGCAAGCGGCGGGCCTGCCCGGAGAGGCCACCGTCGTCGCGACCCCCTCCGAGAACACCGTGACCCTCCAGGCACCTCGCCCCGACGCGCTCCAGGACGACCAGCCCGAGGCCGCGCCTGCCGACGAGGAGACGGTCGTCCTTCAAGCCGCCGAGGACGTCCCCGGGGCAGGCGCCGACGACGCGGCCACCATGCAGTTGAATGCCTCAGGCACGCCTCCCGACGACTCGCAGACGGTAGCGCTCCCCACGATCGAGCCCGGGGGCGATCTGCCGGAGGCGACCGTCATCCTGGAGGCGGACGCAGACGCATCCGCGACGGCCGCCACGCTGCCCCCGGAGCCCAAGAAGGGTGCCGTGTCTGCCCGGCCGCTCCCCGCGACATGGGTCCTCGGTGGAGCCGCCGTCGTGTTCGTGCTCGCCGCCTCCGCCGTCGTCTGGCTGCTGTTGAGCCGTGGGCGGGCAGTCGAGCCGGAGCTCGTCCTGCCCTCCGCCGCACCCGTTGTGGACGTGGCGGAGGTGCCCACCGTGGGGACACTTCTCGTCGAGAGCGAACCAGGCGGCGCGGAGGTCACCGTGAACGGCGAGGCCCGGGGAACGACGCCCCTGGAGCTCGACGAGCTGCCCTTCGGGGAGCTCGAGGTCGAGCTGGCTCTCAAGGGCTACGCCGCACAGAGCCACGACCTGGTGCTCTCCGCCGAAAGCCCGACCGCGGAGCTCCAGGCGACCCTCTCGAAACGTCGCCCGACCACTGGAACCGCCAACTTCGCCTCCGTACCCACCGGGGCCACGGTGTACGTGGACGGCAAGAAGATCGGGACCACGCCTCTCAACGGAGTGCGACTCCGGCCCGGTGAGCACGACGTGAGCCTCATTCTCGAGGGGCACGAGAGATGGTCCGGTGCTGTCAAGGTCGTCGCGGGTCGCCGGGCCCGGGTCAAGACAGAGCTCGTGGTCGTGCCCGAAGCGCCACCCCCGCCCGAGCCGGTGGATACTGCGAGGATCTACGAGAATACCGACGGGGACGTCGACCGCATCGCGCGAAAGAGGTCGGGCGATTCGCCGTCGTACCCTACCGACCGTGTCCCGCGCTTGACGTCGGGCGAGAGGGTCTCGGTGACCCTCACCTTCCTGGTGAATGCGGAGGGTGGCGTCGAGGATGTGGAGGTGACCGAGTCTGCCGGCAAGGTCGTCGACGACGTCGTGGCGGCGGCGGTGCGCGCCTGGACCTACGACCCCGCGACCATCCGCGAAACGCCGGTCAAGGTGCGCATCCGGTTCCGGCAGACGTTCCTCGGAGGCTAGGGCTCGGTGGCGAGGCTCATCATCAACCCCACCGCGGCCAACCGGCGCGAGATCGCCCTCACTCGCGAGGGAGTCGTCACGATCGGCCGGGACCCCTCGAACGACATCGTGCTTCCCGACGCCATGGTGTCCCGCCGGCACGCGGTCATCGAGCAGCGCGGCCGACAGTTCCACCTCCGGGACTGCGACTCGGCCAACGGCTCGGTGGTCAACGGTGACCGCGTCAGCGAGCGGGGCCTGCGCGACGGCGATCTGGTGGCGATCGGCAGCATGCGCATTCTCTTCCGCGAGGAGGCGGCCGAACCGGGGGCCAAGGTCGTGCTCCATCCCTCGGCGGCCCCGATGCACTGCCCCTCGTGCAAGGCGGACTATCGCCGCGGCGATTTGTTCTGTCGGGAGTGCGGCTCCCAGGTCGCACAGCCGACGGGTCCACCCAGGGCGGTCTGCTCCTCCTGCGGAGCTGCGGTCCCTCTTCCCGCGCATTTCTGCAACGTCTGCGGAGCCACCCTGCCGCCCGTCGAGCAACGGGCGGAGGACGATCCCGGCGCCACCGCCGAGCCGCCCGAGCGTCGGCCCGGGAAGAAACCCAAGGACACCCAGCCCCCTCGCCCGCGCGCCGCGCTCGAGGGCAACGGAAGCCGGCACTCGGACTCGGCCGTGCGGGCGCCGGACTTCGTGCCAGAACCGCCTCTGCCCCCGCCACCTCGCGAGCCCTCGCCCGACATCCCGCCGGTCGTGAGGGCGGAGAGATCGGTGCCTCCGCCCGTGCGACGTTCGGCTGCTCCACGCGTGTCCGCGCCCTCACGTCGACCGGCGCAGTCCGGTGAGCCGGCCGGGTTCGGGAGCCGCGTCGCCGCGGGGGTCGTGGATGCCATCTTCGTTCTCTCCGGCCAGGCCGTGCTCCTGTCGCCGGTGGCCTACTACTGGTGGTCGCGAGAGCTGCCACGGACGCCGGGAGAGGTGCCCTTCCTCCCCATCGTGGCGACCGTCGGCCTCGCCACGCTGGCGGCCCTCCTCGCCGCCCTGTATCACGTCTATTCGTGGGGCGTCCGTGGGACGTCTCCCGGCAAGGAGCTTCTGGAGCTCCGTGTGGAGACGACCGACGGAGTGTGCCCCATCGGCCTCGGCCGCGCCGGTCTCCGACTCCTCGGGTACCTCTTGTCCGCGGCCAGCTTCGGGATCGGGTTCCTGATGATCGCGTCGGGCGGAGGCGGCCTTCACGACCGGATCGCCGGGACCCGGGTCGTTCGCCGGGCCCGGACGTGAGCTCTGTCGAGCCTGGCTCCATGGAGTCCGAGGCGACGATCGCTTCGGGCACGGGCACGACGGCTTCCGAGCCGACCCGGGTCCGGGTCTGGCGAGCGGTCCGGGAGCTCCTCCACGACCTCTCGATCGCCGTTCTCTTCTGTTTCTTCCTGATCACCTTCGTGGCGCAGGCCTTCCGGGTGCAGGGCACGAGCATGGAGCCCCTGCTTCGGGATGGCGACCGCATCGTGGTGAACAAGTTCGTCTATCGGTTTCAGCCGATCGAGCGGGGCGACGTCGTGGTGTTCTGGTACCCCCAGGACCCCTCCGTGTCGTTCATCAAGCGCATCGTGGGCGTTCCCGGGGATTTGATCGAGATCCGGTCGGGCCGCGTCTTCGTCAACGACGAGGCGGTGCCCGAGGGCTATCTGCACGAGGATTTCAGGGACCAGAGCTCTCACTACCCGGACCGCGTCCACAAGGGCCACTACTTCGTCCTGGGCGATCACCGCCGCAGCAGCAACGACAGCCGCACCTGGGGCGAGGTTCCCGAGAAGTACATCTACGGCGAGGCTGTCTTCCGCTTCTGGCCCTTCTCCCAGCTCGGGACCATCGACTGAGCGGCTGACGCGTCGCTTCTACTGAAGCCCCACGCGGCGGACCAGGTCCTCGAAGCGTGGGTCGGCGCGCAGCCCGTCGAAGGCGGACATTGTCGTCAGGAACAGCATTATGGGATCGCGCTCGACGTACGCCCTCTCGAGCCACTCGAACGCCTGCTCCGTCTCGCCGAGCACCGTATGGATCATCGCGACCTTGCCGGAGACACTGTAGCCCTGCCGGTCGGCCCGCTCGTTGAGATCCGCGATCGCCCCTGCCGCGTCCTCTTTTCGACCCGCCAGGGCGTAGGCCACTCCCAGGTCCATCACCGACAGCGAGGAGCCACCCGAGTGCTCGGCCGCCACCTCGAACTCGGCGATGGCTTCCGGCAGCCGGCCCTCGAGCAGGCGGACTTGGCCCCGGCACGTGGCGATGAGGTAGTGAGTGGAGTCCACCTCGGCTGCCTGCAGGCAGCCTTCGACCAGCTGGTCGTGTCGTCCGGCCATGAACAGGAAGTAGAATTCGTGTCCGCGGATCAGCATGTCGACCGGCGCGAGCTCGACGGCGCGCCGACTGGACTCGAGAGCCTTCTCCATGTCCCCCTGGGTCATCCAGTAGTGCGCGTACCAGTGATGGGTCGGCGCATCGTCGGGGTCGAGGGTGATTGCCTGGTCGAGCGACCGCTTCGCGGCCGGAAAGTCCCAGTCGTAGAAGAGCACGGCGTGACCGAGGGCGGCGTGCGCCCCCGCCAGCCGGTCGTCGAGCGCCAGGGCC